>CAZYSS010000039.1:0-19929 GCA_964649845.1 uncultured Oscillospiraceae bacterium | reverse complement strand
TGGTGCCTACGGCGTGCAGGTTCGACCCCTGTTATCCGCACCACGGACTGGATGTACATCATTCAGTCCGTTTTTTATTGTTTTCAACCGCGCCAGATTTTCCCAAAAATCTGACGCGGAAGTGAGGATAAAAATGAAAAGAAAAATCAATCTTAATTACACAGTCGAACAGGCCGCTGCCGAGTTTTACAGACACAGTGAAGTTAAAGGATTATCTGAAGCAACGCTGAAAGGTTATAAAAATTATGTAAGCAATTTTATCGATTGGTTTGGTGGGGATAATCCGGTAGAGGAGATAACCACGACAGTTTTGGAAGAATATATGATGTACAAAAGAGAGCAGGGAATAAAGCCAGTTTCAGTAGCTACAAATATCAGGCACATCCGTTGTTTTGTCAGATTCTGTGAAAAGCGTGGCATTATGGAGCGTGTTGAAATCACAATGCCTAGATATGAGAAAGAAGTTAAAGAAACATACACAGATGAAGAAATGGCATTGCTTCTTATCAGACCAAGAGGAGATAATTGGGTAGAGTACCGCTGCTGGGCTATGGTAAACTATTTCTTTGCAACAGGTCAGAGGCTTTCCACAGTTATAAATATCAAAGTCAAAGATGTAGACCTTATCAACAAGCAGGTTTTCCTTGCGTGGAACAAAGACAAAATCCAGAAGTACATGCCATTGTCCACACAGATTTGCAGAGTCCTTCAGGAATATATCTACATCAGCAGACTTGAAGCTGACGACTTTCTGTTTCCTGAAGCAACAGGAAAACAGTTGCACAAGCGTAGTTGTCAGGACAGTATTGCCGATTACAACAGAAGCCGAGGCGTAGACAAAACAAGTATTCACTTGTTTAGACACACTTTTGCAAAGAATTACATTATAAATGGCGGTAGTGCAGTTAAGCTACAAAAGCTTTTATCCCATAAATCATTAGAAACCACAATGAAATATGTGAATCTTTATAGTAATGAAATTGCAAATGACCTTGACAGACTTAATCCACTTGATATCTTTGGTAAACATAGTAAACCTATAAATAGAAAAAGATTGTTTGAGAGCGTGTTTTAACACGCTCTTTTTTGCTTTGTATAGCTTTGTTTTATCTTATTTAATATCCAATCATTCTATTTCATATTGTCTGATATTCGAGTATTTTGTTTCATATTAAATCACTTTAAATATCTTTGAAATGTTCTAATTAGTTACCATTTATGGTACAAGTACAGAAATACGGCATGGTATACTATAGTCAAGAAAAGGGAAAGGAAAACAAAAAAGAAACCTTCCCAAATAAAAAAGAAAATTAAACATATTTAAAGGAGAAACCACTATGAAAAGAACAGTTAAAAAAGGTATTGCAATTGACTTCATCAACAACAAAATCCTCGTTACAAAAGCATTTGAAGCAAAAGCCAGAATCCCTTATTCAGAAGAAAACAAAGAACTGATGGAAACAATTCAGATGTATCAAGGTTTTAAAGTGGAAATTGTTTCCAACCCTAAACCAAAGAAAAACGGTCAGAAAAAATTCACATACGCACAGATGGAAGAATTCATCAGAGCCTACTATCCAGCAGACCTGAACGAATTCGAAAAAGTAAAAGAACTCGTTGTACTGCATGGCACAAAGTATCAGAACACTCTCAAATGGTTTATGGCAAGATACGAAGAAGATGAAAGACTTTACTCTGCAAAAGAACTCAAAGAAAGAGCAAAAGTTACAGTTTCAAAAGTATCAGTTAATAGACCAACAGCAAACAAAGCTAATGTTGAAACAGCAGTAGCATTTCAGTAATAAAAACAAAAGATAATTCAGGAGGAAATTACTATGGCACGCAATACTAAAGGTTATAAATTCGACTTCGCACACAAAACAATCATTATGACAAAAACATTCTACAAAGAAGCCTGCAAGCCTGGCACAGATGAAAACACTGAAATGCTGGCATTACAGGAAAAACATCCGGATTTCAAATTCATTTCCAAATCAGCACGAATCCAGAAGCAGACAAGACCTGACAAAGGACTCTCTTTCGCAAATATGGAAGCATACATCAGCACATACAAAAATGCTGAAGAACTGCTGGAAATCTTTAACACTGTTAAAGCAAGAGCAAAAGTCACAGCAAGTTCCAAAAAATATGTGACAGATTGGTTCAAAGCACAGTTCCCTGACTATAACAAACCAATGGATGTGACAAATATAATCGCCTTTCCTGTCGCAATTCCTGACACAGCAAACTACAAACCAAAGGCACAGGAACTTCCAGAAGTGGCAGAAGGATGATACAAATGAATAGAATAGTTAAGCAGCGGTTTTTCGACCTAAACGAAGAACCGCTGCCCTTTTGTTTTTAAAGTGTTTGTGCTAAAGTATTTTGTTATGTTGCGTCAAATCACAGATTTTTGATTTTTAATAAAAAATATTATATAATATATTTAGAAAACAAAGAAAAAGTAGGTGATTACAATAGAAAACAAAAGTCCGCGCCTCGAAGCAGTTTCTGAACCCAAAGCAAAAGACAAAAAAGAATTCACTGACCACATTCCAAAAGTGAAACAAAAATACAGAGGAGTCAGCAGTCAGATGGGCGAGGAAGCAAGAGAAGCTATCAGAGAAATTTACAGGGAGATAGAACTTAACAATAAGTTCTGAATAAACAATTTAACGATGAGGGGCGAGTATGTTCGTGACTCGGAACAAAAACAGCTTTGGGATTTTCTCTTGTCCACGACACAGCAAAATTTGTGTTGTTCCTTGAGCGTTCCCGAAATACACCCCCTAGGAAGGAGTATAGAATGAGTGAAATAAAAGAATTACTCAATATGAAAGCAGATAAGCTAACAGGAAAACAGAATACCACCGATTTAACACAACTATCAGAGCAGATGGATAAAGAACAAAAGCTTGCGTATCAACTATTACAGAGGTTGGAAGCCGCTGCCGAATTAGAAAAATTAGAAAAAGCATTATATGAGATTGATGATTTTATCAAGAAAGGGGGCAAATGATATGCCTGAAACTTATCCAAATCAAAAAACAGTGATAATTCACAAAGAACCTCTGAATAAAAACTTTTTAAGTATCAACCTTGATGTGCTTCGAGAAGCCTGCCAAAGGCTTACAGCTTATGAATTAAAGCTATATCTTTATTTAGCCAGTAACATGGATGGCTACAATCTTGCACTGTCACAAGTGGCAGTGACAAACGCAGTAAACCTGCCACGCTCAACATATTATGACCAAGTCAAGAACCTTGTGAACAAAGGCTATCTTGTTGACCGAGGTGGAAATAAGTATGATTTTTATGAAATACCACAGCGTGATTTAAAGAGCAGTATTGTACGAGACGCAGAAAAAACAAGTACTTCTGACGGAATTGATAATACGCACACTGGAAACAAGAATCCGTCAGGTAATGGAGAAATAAATAATAGGAGAAATATTCCGACAGATATAATAGATAATTATCAGAGCCATATTGATATGTTTACAAAGGAAATGCCAAGATGGTAAAACCAAAAGAAAAGAGCAGGGAGAAAACTTCCCTGCTTTTCGTTATTGTTCGTGAAAGGCCGTGAATATTTTCGTGAACGAAAAACCACGATATTTTGGCAGTTTGGCGCAAAAAATACCAACAGTAAAAATGCACACAAAACCAAACGATATTATGGACAACTGTCACGCACCACTATTTGTACTTATTTGCTATCTTGAAAATAACAGCAATAGGGAAAAATAATATTGCTAGTACAACATAAAAGCACCCCATAGTTCCACCTCTTAAACTTCTTCTGCTTTTGGCTCTTTCACATACTCCATTAAATCGCCTGGCTGACAATCAAGAACTTCACAGAGTCTTGCTATTGTCTTTGCGTCAAGGCCACCTGTGCCATTCTTTATAGCTGTCAGTGTTCCCTGTCCAATCAGTTTCTCCTGTCTGATTTTATATGTGCTGTAACCCTTCTCTTTCAAGAGAGCAAACAATTTATCATACACTATTGGCATAAAACAATCCCCCTCTTTAGCTAATTATATAATATCATAAAATATACACTAAATCAAGTGTACAATTTGCACAGCAGATATGCACTAAACTTTGTGCAGTTTGTCAATTGAATATACACTTAATTTAGTGTATAATATAATCAAGATAAGAAAAACAAAACACACCAAAAGGAGAAACAAAAATGAGTAGAAACGAACTTATCGCAAAAATCGAAGCACTTAACGAATGGGAACAGCTGATGGAAGAAGCCAAAACACAGGTTGAACTTCTCAAAGAAAGTCTGAAAGAAGAACTGATAGAAAGAAATTTGGAAGAACTTGAAGTAGGCTCTTACATAATCAGATACAAAACAGTATCAGCAAGCAGATTTGACAGCACAGCATTTAAGAAAAACTACACAGACCTCTACAAAGAGTTCTTGAGACGGACAGTAAGCCACAGATTTACAATCTCTTGTTAAGACAAAAGGGGGGGCTTCGCCCCCCTACCAATAGAAAGGAAAGTTTTATGGTATATGGATATGCCAGATGTAGCACAAATGAAGATAAACAGGATATAGACCGCCAGGTGCGAGAACTTAAGTCAGCTGGGGCAGAACACATCTTTCTTGAATATGAACACGGAGACAGCAAAATAAAAGAACAGCTTTTTCTTCTCTTGGAACAGGCCGCTGCTGGCGATACAATTATCACAGCAGAAGTTTCAAGATTGGCCAGAAGCACAAAACAGCTGTGTGAAATCATTGATATTGTCAAAGACAAACACCTGAAGCTGGTTATCATGGGAAGTATTTCTGTGGACTGCACCAATGGTCAGATAGACCCAATGACAAATGCTTTTATTCAGATGTCAGGCGTTTTCGCTGAATTGGAGTTAATGATAATCAGACAAAGAGTAAAATCAGGCATGGCAAATGCCAAAGCAAAGGGCGCAAAAATCGGCAGACCACACACCACGAAGGATGATATTCCTCAGGTCTTTTACAAACATTACCCTGCCTACAAGTCAGGCCAACTGAACACATCAGAATTCGCAAGAGTATGTGATATGAGTAGAACTACAATTTATAAATACATCTCTCTTTTGGAAAATTGATATACGAAAAAACTCACTTGCCTAAAAACAAGTGAGTTTTATTTTTTATAGGTAGTATTTTTATCAGATATTATACCTTTTAGCTGTGAAATTATAATAGTTTGCTCTGTATCAGACAGCATGTTAAACAGTGAAATATATTCTTTTTGTCTATCGCTTCGCCGCTGCTGAATTTCATTTTCGCCTAACAAGTAATCAATGCTAACATCAAAACAATTAGCCAATGCAATAAGGATTTCCGCAGATGGAATAACATTTCCTCTGCCTTCCCATTTACCAACAGTAGATGTGCTGACATTAAGAATCTGTGCCAGTTGCCGCTGCGTCATGCTATTTTTTTCTCTTAATCTTTTAACTGTATATCCAAACATTTCCAATTCTCCTTATTTAAAGTATACTGAATCAGAATCACAAAACAACAAATTATGAATAACAATCACTATATTGCTTGATATTGTGAATAAAATTCAGTATAATTATGAATATAAATCATAATTCGACAAAGGTGAGTAATATGGCAAAAGTAGCAGATGTAATCAAATATGAGGGTGATAATTCAACATTCATCTGGAAACATCCAAGTGAAGACTTCCGTACCCTCACGCAGCTGATTGTGCATGAATCGCAAGAGGCAATTTTCTTTATGAATGGTGAAGCACTTGATTTGTTTGGTCCGGGAAGACACACTCTTGAAACAGAAAATATCCCACAGCTGACAAATAGGCTGCGCCGTTCAACAGGCTGGGAAAATGCATTTCACTGTGAGGTTTACTTTATAAACAAAACAGAACAGATGGCTATTAAATGGGGAACTGACAGCAAAGTACAGTATTTAGACCCTGTTTATGGTTTCCCAATTTCTATTGGCGCCAGTGGTGAAATGAGTTTAAGAGCAGATAACTCAAGAAAGTTGCTTTTGAAACTTGTAGGTACAGAAAAGAGTTTATCAAGAGAAAGCTTGGTTGCATACTTCCGTGCTTTTCTGATGACAAAAGTAAAATCATACATCGGCCAGTTCATGAGAACAAGCGGTGTAAGTATTTTCGATATTGATGAGCACCTTGATGAGTTTTCCAGAAATCTTAAAACTGCTCTTGTTCCTGATTTTGATGAATACGGAATATCACTTGAAAGATTTTTTGTAACAAATATTCTTAAACCTGATGGTGACAGACAGTATGAAAAATTCAAGGATTTGCACTTCCGTCAGTATGCTGATGTGGCAGAAGCTAAATTGCGTCAGCAGGTTGGAATTATAGAACAGCAGACAGCTGCCCAGAGAATGATTATAGAATCACAGGCTATTGCTACAAAGCGTGCACAGGAAGGTTATACATATCAGCAAGAACGCGGTTTCGATGTAGCAACGGAGGTTGCACGTAATGAAGCTGTAGGACAGTTTACAAATATGGGAGTTGGTCTTGGTACTATGGCTGGTGTAGGTGGTGCTGTTGCCGGTATGGTCGGCGGTGTAATGAATGAAGGCATCAGTTCGGTAGTAAATCCGCAGACTGCTGTTTGTTCTAAATGCGGTGCACCGCTGCCACAAAACGCAAAATTCTGTCTTGAATGCGGTGAAAAGGTTGTAACTGACCAAACAGTAACATGTCCACAGTGCGGCACTGTTTCACCAAAAGGCAAGTTCTGCCCTGAATGTGGCAAAAAATTATAATTGAAATATATTACAGGAGAATATAACTATGAAAAAGCCTTTTAATATTTATCTTTCCTTATGGCTGATACTCTTTGCAGTATTTAACGCAATTACTTTCTTTACACCAGATGAATGGAATGGCATGTACAAATTTGGCGGTGCTTTCTGGGTTGGCTATGCATTTATTGTAATTGCTTTCATCGGTCAGCTGCTTATTGCGTACAAAGCACTTTCAGAAGAAAGAAAAGAAAAACTGTTTTTGAACATCCCTATGTTTAAAGTAAGCTATGCCGGCCTTATTGCAACTATCGTTGTAGGTGCTGCTGTTATGCTTATTTATGAACTGCCAAAATGGTTGGGTGGTCTTGCATGTTTTATTGTGCTTGCAATCAACTATACAGCTGTTATCAAAACAGGTGCAGCAGCTGAAATTGTAGATAATACAAGTAAAAAAGTAAAAGAATCCATATCATTTATCAGAACACTCACAGCTGATGTAAATAATCTGACCGCTGCTGTTTCCAAACCAGAAATCAAAGACCTGTGTAAAAAGCTGTACGAAGCAGTACGTTACAGTGACCCAATGTCTATAGATGAACTGGCATATCTTGACGGAGAAATCCGTTCAGAATTCAGCCGCTTTTCCGGCAATGCCAAACGCGGTGATACTGTAGCTACACAGAATTCTTATAATAAACTTGTTGCTTTGATTAATGATAGAAACCGGAAGATTAAAGAGATGAAGTAAGTGGGCTATGGATATTTTTAAAAATGTTTTAATTGGTTTAATAACAGGTTTAATTTCGGGGGTAGTTTCGGGTTGGATTGTAAATAAATGTTTCGAAAGAAAGCAAAAGAAAATAGCGCTTCTGAATTTTTGGGAAAACTTTCTTTTTAATACATTAGGTGAGTGTGAGATGTATATTCCAAATGAAATTTTAAAAAGCATTTCAGATATTGGGGAAACAGGTAGCGATTGGAATAAAGCTATTTTAGAAATTATTTCATTAACAAATCCTTATACAGATGAAGATATCGAATTTAATGATCGACAGGCAAAAATAGCTGAAAATGTAAATATTGCGTTGAAAGAATTACAGTTATGGAAAAATAACAATAAGATCAAATAGATAGGGAGAAAAACTATGGCACTATACAGATGTAAAATGTGCGGCGGCACATTGGAAATAAATCCGGACAGCAGTATAGCTGTCTGTGAATACTGCGGAACAAAGCAGACTGTTCCAAAAGCAGATGATGAAAAGAAACTGAATCTTTTCAATCGTGCAAACCGCCTGCGCTTTGCCAATGAATTTGACAAAGCTGCCGGTGTATATGAATTAATAGTTACAGAATTCCCAGAAGAGGCTGAAGCTTACTGGGGTCTTGTGCTGTGTAAATATGGTATAGAGTATGTGGATGATCCGCGTACCCTTATCAAAATTCCTACCTGTCACAGAACTGCCTATGACAGTATTTTTAAAGATCCTAATTTTGAACTTGCTCTTGAGTATGCAGATACAATGCAGACACAGCTGTATCGTGAAGAAGCAAAAGAAATTGACCGCCTGCAGAAAGCTATTCTTGAAATAGCTGCAAAGCAGGAACCATTTGATGTGTTCATTTCCTACAAGGAAACCAGCGAAACAGGTACACGCACAGAAGACAGTGTAATCGCAAATGATATTTACGATGCACTCACAGCCAAAGGCTTCAAGGTTTTCTATTCCAGAATCACTCTTGAATCAAAACTTGGTCAGGAATACGAACCTATTATCTTCTCTGCCCTCAGCAGCGCGAAAGTGATGCTTGCCATCGGCACAAAGTATGAATACTACAATGCCGTATGGGTTAAGAATGAGTGGTTCCGTTACCTGCAGATGATGAAACAGGACAAGGGCAAAACTCTTATCCCTTGCTATAAAGGAATTGATGCCTATGATATGCCGGAAGAATTTTCACATCTTCAGGCACAGGATATGGGGAAAATCGGTGCAGTGCAGGAACTGGTGCGCGGTATTGAAAGACTGATTTCCGTTGATGAAAAGGTTTCTGTTGCCACAGGTCTGAAAGATATTATTGCCGTAACACTGGAAAAAGCCAGGGTTGCTATTGAAAAAGGCGATTATGAAAATGCTAAATTAAGCATAGATGCAGTGAGAGGCTTTGAAACCAACAATGCTATGGCATTTGTTTACAATGCTATGATGGATTTGAAGGTCAAAGAAATATCCCAGCTGGCATCTCTCAAAAAACCGCTTGAAGAAAACAAAAACTTCAAATCGGCAGTAGAAAATGCGGATGATGAATTGAAAAAACAGCTGGAAGATTACAACACTAGTACTCTTTACAATTACGCTGTTGACCAGGCGAACAAAAATATACAGTCTTCTATTTCTACTGCTATTTCTGTATTGGAAAGAATACCGGAATATAAAGACTCAATTTCAAAAATCAAGGATTATCAAAGTAAACTTGAAACTGTAAAAAGAGCAAACAAGAAAAAAGGTAATATGATAAAAATGGCTGTGCTTGTAGTGGTTACTGTTATTGTGGGCATTATAGGTTTTAATTCTTATAAGGAATCACAGCGTTTGGAAGCTGAAGCAGCAGCTGTAGTAGCAGAAGCAAATCGGATTATTAATGGTATATCAGATAATGGTGAAAATACCATTGCATTAGGTGAATATTTTACTACATCAAATGGGAAAAAGCCTTCAGATTTAAAATGGATAGTTCTGGAAGCGAAAGACAATAAAGTATTACTTCTTTCAGAAAAGGTAATTGACGCTCACAAATATTCATCAAAATCTGATGAAACGGTGACATGGGAAAACTCTGATATAAGGGTATGGTTAAACAATGATTTTGTAAACACTGCCTTTACACCTGCAGAACAGCTACTTCTCTGCGAAACAACCATTGACAACAACGAAGGTAATTCCACAAAAGACAAGGTGTTTCTACTTAGTGAAGCTGAAATCATATCTTATCTGCCGGAAAATTTAGACCGCAAAGCTGCAGTTACATCTAAAGCAAGAGCTGGCGGTGTAGGATATTCCACTGATGGAACCAAAACAGTTGGACCATATATGCTCAGAGATATTACTTATTATGAAACAAGTAATGGTTCAATTAATGCTTATGCAAAAACTGTTGATTATAGAGGCGATCTCGGTGTAACTAATAAAATCAACACGACTGCAAATAATGGCGGTGTCCGCCCGGCTATGTGGATCAATCTTGAAGAAATAGAATAAAGAGGTAAATACTATGGCATTATTCAGATGTAAAATGTGTGGCGGCACACTGGAAATCACCGACCAAAGCGTTGCAGTATGTGAGTACTGTGGCACTAAACAGACTCTGCCAAAACTGGCAGACGATAAAAAAGCAACTCTTTACGACAGAGCAAACCATTTCCGTCGTAACAATGAGTTTGACAAAGCTATGGCTTTGTATGAACAGATACTTAATGAAGACCCGGAAGACAGTGAATCCTACTGGTCAATAGTTCTGTGCCGTTATGGTATCGAATACGTGGAAGACCCTGTTTCCCACAAACGCGTGCCGACAGTAAACCGCGCACAGTATACTTCAATTTTTGCTGATGTTGATTACAAAAACGCTCTGAAATATGCAGATGATTATCAGCGCAGTATTTATGAAGAAGAAGCACAGGCTATAGATGATATTCAGAAAGGAATTCTTGCCATTTCAGCACAGGAAGAACCATTTGATGTGTTTATCTGTTACAAGGAAACAGATATGGCTGGTCGCCGTGCGCCTGACAGTGTATATGCACAGGAAATCTACAACGCACTGACAAAAGAAGGCTACAAGGTTTTCTTCTCCAGAATTACACTTGAAGACAAGCTTGGTACAGCTTACGAACCATACATATTCTCTGCTCTGAATAGTGCAAAAGTTATGATTGCCGTAGGTACAAAACCAGAGCATTTCAACGCTGTATGGGTTAAAAACGAATGGTCAAGATATCTTGCACTTATCAAAAATGGTGAAAAGAAAACACTTATCCCTGCTTATCGCGATATGTCTCCATACGACCTGCCGGAAGAATTTGCTTATTTACAGGCACAGGATATGGGCAAAATAGGTTATGTACAGGATATCGTGCGCGGTGTGCAGAAACTGATTATGCCTGCTGACCAGAAATCAACCGGTGGCTCTGTTGGAAATATTGTTGATTCCACTTTGAGCAAAGTAAAAGAGTTCCTTGCAGCCGGTGACTTTACATCTGCCGAACTGTCAGTAAATGCAGTCCGCGGTTATGACCCGACAAACGCAATGGCATTTATCTATCAGCTGATGATAAAAGAAAAGATAACACATATTGAAAAGCTGGCCGATATAAACAGGCCACTGGAAGATATGGAAGATTTTAAAAATGCTGTAAAGTTCGCAGATAAACAGCTGAAAAACCAGTTAAACGGATACAATAAAAATTCCCTTTACAATTATGCATTGCAGCAGGCAAATATTGATAAGGAACAATCTTTGGCTACTGCCATCGCCTCGCTTGAAAAAATTCCAGAATTCAGGGACAGCCGGTCAAAAATTATTGAATTCCATGAAAGACTTGATAATGTTATTTATGACTCTGCTATAAAAGAGGCTGAACACAACAGCGTACAGGCTGTTCAAAATGCCATAAAAATAATGGAAAAAATACCGCACTATAAAGACAGCACAAATAAAGTAGCGGAATTTCATCAGAAAATAGCAGAGCTTGAAAAAGCTGAGAAGAAAAAACGTAATATGATAAAAATGGCTGTACTCGCAGTGGTGGCTATTATTGTAGGAATCATTGGTTTCAATTCTTATCAGCAATCACAACGCCTGAAAGCTGAAGCAGAAGCTATAAGAGTGGAAGCTAATCGGATTATCGCTTCTATGTCTTCAACTGCAAACAGTGAAGATACTATATCTTTGGGAAAATATTTTCCTACATCAAATAGTACAAAGTCAATTGCAATAAAGTGGCAAGTTTTAGATATACTAGACGATAAGGCGTTACTTATTACAGATGAAATAATAGATGCTCAAGGGTTTTGCCAAAAAGATACTGAAAATGTAACATGGGAAACCTCTGACTTGAGAGCATGGCTGAATAATGATTTTATAGATACAGCTTTTACAGAAGCTGAACAGCTGTTGATTTGTAAAACAATTTTAGATAATGGTGAACACAATACTACGATAGATAAAGTGTTTTTAATGAGTGAAGCAGAGATAACATCATATTATACTGATAAAGGTTCACTTAGGGCTGTTGTTTCAGCTAGAGCTAAAGCACTCGGATGTAGTACAATCCAAAGCGGTCATGATTTCATAGGAAGCTATAGACTTAGGGATGTTAAAGATGGAAATAAAGGACTACTTACAAAATATATTGATTGTTATGGTAGTGTTGCTAATTGTACAACATACGAACTCCAAGGTGTGCGTCCAGCCATGTGGATAAGTCTTGAAGAAATCAAATAATATTAGTTTAAAGCCTGTTTACACAGGCTTTTTTCTTTGTAAGAGCAATGTTATAATAGTTTACAGAGGTGATATTATGCCACGAAGTGAAAATCAAAAAGTGAAAATTTTACATATTGCTCAATATTTTCTTCAGAACTCCGACCCGGAACATTATGTGGCCGCAAATGATATTATAGATTATCTTGAAGACCTGGGTATCACAGCTGAAAGACGCTCTGTTTATCGTGATATTTACGCTCTGCGTGATGAATTCAATATGGATATTGAAGGCGGTCAGGGTGGACGCTTCAAGCTAATGTCCAGACAGTTCGACTTTGAAGAACTCCAGCTTATTGCAGAATGTATTTATGCCTCAAAATTCATATCAGAAGATAAAGCCAAAAGACTGGTTGAAAGCCTGACAGAATTTTGCAGTGATTATCAGGGTGAACTTCTCAAAGAACAGGTTTATATGGCTGACAGAGTTAAAACCACCAACGAAGCCACACTGCGAATGATAAGCACCATCCGCAAAGCTATGTCCAAAAAAGAAAATGGGCAGCGGCGTGTTCCTACAAAGATAAAGTTCAGATATTTACATTATCGAATTACTGATAAAGTTGAACAGAAAGAAGGCTGGGGTGGCAAATTCTACACAGTAAGTCCATTTATGCTTCTTTTCAATGAAGGCAATATGTATCTTCTGGCATATTCACAGCGTGAAAAAGAACTGCGAACCTATCGTGTGGACAGGATGAAAGACTTGCAGATTCTCAATGAACCAAGAGAAGGTGGAGAACTGTTTGAAGAAATAGATATTGAAACTTATGCAAAACGAAATTTCAGTATGTACAACGGCCAGAAGACCAGAGTAGAAATCAAGTTTGACAACAGAGACATTAACCCTGTTGTGGAACGCTTTGGCTCCGCTGCCGATGTTTACTATCAGAAAGACGGCAAAAACCATTTTATTGTGCGTGCTGATGTGGATGTCAGCAAAGCTTTTTATGGCTGGCTCTGTGCTTTTGGAAGTCACGCGACACTACTTCATCCACAGGAAGCTGTTGATGAAATGAAAGCTTTTGTGGCTGGTATCAATAACAATTACATATAAAACAAAGAAGCCAGAAGTGAACAACTTCTGGCTTTTAGTATGAATTAGTATGATTTAATATGAAATAATGTTCACGAATGTTCAATAAAATTGACTAATATGAATTAGAATGATAGAATCTGAATCAAATAAAATTAGTGTCAGATTTTTCAATGGAAAAGTATCTGACGCGTGTGAGAATATAAACATCTTTCAAAACATTGAAAGTCTGTGGATGAAGGAATTGGCTAGGGGAACGATGGCGTAGCCAGCGTTCAGACGAAGCCAGACTTAGGATCTGGTGCCTACGGCGTGCAGGTTCGACCCCTGTTATCCGCACCACGGACTGGATGTGAGAGCATTCAGTCCGTTTTTTATTGTTTTCAACCGCGCCAGATTTTCCAAAAAATCTGACGCGGAAATGCTAATATATCAGAATTTGCAAGAGCGTGCGATATAGGCAGAACAATGATTTATAAATACATCTCTATTTTGGAAAATTGATATATAAAACAGGAAGCTAAAAAGCTTCCTGTTTTTTATATTTAATTATCTCTGTAAGCCTTTCCTGATATTGTGATATATAGTTTCCCATTGCTACTTTGTTTCAAATATCCATTGTTTATGGCGCTTAAATAAAAATCCTCATATCCTTTTCTTGATAGCAGATTTTCATCTACACCCCTATCATCAGGAAAGTAGTTTATTAGTAATGATTTTATTGATGTAATTGGCATATCCCACCTATTATTTTAATCCAGAAATATCTACCCACATTGCAGGTCTAACACCATAGTTCTTATTATCTCCTGCACTTGTAGAGCCTATATCACTCGGGCCAATTAAATCTCCTTGACAGAATTCACCAGTAGCAGAAAACCATATTTCTGGGTTTCTACACCAATACCAACATGTATTTATTTTTTTGATATTTTTACCAATAGCATACTCTGTTGGATAAGCTAATGAATTCTTATTATTCTTGAAATACTTGTTCAATTCTGCAGAAGATAATATGAATATTTCATCTTCTGTTGTGGAGGAATACTTTTGAGCAAGGGTTTCGTCAGAGCCAGAACAATCAGTGTGCAGTGTGGTTTTTATTATAATATTTTTCTGTTCATCTGTTAATGCATTATTTTTAAAATCTTCATTTAGCCATTTTCTCAATGAACAGTTTTCCCACGAAACAAGGGATTTTGTGCTATGATAATCTTTTACATCTATTACATATTCTGTAATTAAAAGTAATTTGTTATCTTCTTTAGCTAAAACTTTCCACACTAAAACTTCTTTGCTACTGGAGTTATTATCTTGCTCATAAAGACCCAAATCTATGTAATCGCCAACTTTAGTATTTTCTGTTATTGTGCCATAGGTAGATTTTGCTTTACCTGTTTTCAAGGAAGGTAGTACAACAAAAGTGATTAGAGAAAATACTATTGCTATAACAGCTATAACGCTTAAAATCTTTTTAATTTTTTTATTGCGTTTATCTGCTCTGATTTTGTTTTCTTCAGCTAACTTTTGTTTAATTTCAAGTTGTTCATTATATACTGCAGTAAGATTCGATACATTATTCAACTCAATGCTTTTCTTTAAGTCGGCATGACAATTTGGGCATTTATCGTAATCTTTGCTTACAATTGTACAACATCCACACTGGTAAAAATCATCATTTTCCCTTGGAAGGTAACGCCAATTTTTAGTATTGGTTTCAGGATTAACATTTTGTAACTGAACTTTATACAAGCTTTCAAGATTGTTTAACTTTGTGATTTCTTCCTGTGAGGATTCAAATATAGTTGAATAAAAACCTGTATATATGTTTTCAGTGTTATCATCAAATACTATTTTTTTCAAAGAGACTTTTACAGCTCTTGTATCAGCACTTGGTAACTTTAAGGCATTATTTTGTCCAAAAGATGAAAAAGGTTCGGCAGTCAAGTCAAGAAATGATTGATTTACAGCTTTTCCAGTTACTTGGTTATCTACAGAAAAACATTCTATGTCAATGAATATTGCTTTGATATTCTTCTTGGATTGATTTTCAAATTTACATTGTAATAATGCATCTCCAGTCAAAGAATCAGCAAGAATGTTATATGCAGAAAGAAGAACAGGACAACCTTTTTGAGCAAGTACATCTCTACAACTTCCAACAACATTAAATCTTTCAACCATATGTTTTCTCCCTAAAACCTAATCAATGAACTATTTAACTTTTTCATAAAACCACATCTGAACACCTTCATTGGGAATGTCTTTTTTCGCTCTGTACAAATTATCCAAGTTATTTAATGCTTCTAATGTCATGCTTCGTGAACCAGCATCTTTAGTACTATTACCACCTGAAAAACTGTTATCATGGAGTAAAAGATCTGTATTGTCAGCATCCATATAATATATGCTATTTTCGCCTATTTGGAAAATATACAAGTTATTTTTACTATCAAATTCTTTAAATTTCCACTCATTTTCATATCCATTTATGAAATTCATAGTTCCATCTGAATTAAAGGTCATAACACCTTTTTCCATAAAATATTTAGTAAGTGTTGTATCTTTTTTTCCGTCAGCAGTCAACTCATAATAAGTATCCATCTTCCAATCACCTACAATAGCCTCTTTTGCTTCGTTTTCTTTAGAAGAGCATGCTGTAAATAATGACATTGAAAGAATAAGTGCCAATGTTATAGATAATAATTTTTTCATAATAATTCTCCTTTACATGAATAATTTGTAATTACAAAACAGGTAATGCTTCAGAAATATCTTGAGTAACAGAACCATATTTAAAAAATTCTATCCTGTTAACAATGTAGTTATATACTTCTTCCACATTTGCATCTAAATTACTATCAAATGTGAATGTGTTTTCAGAAAACTGGTTACTTGATTGATTGTTCATCTGTGCTGAAGCTGTTTCTAATTGAAGGTAGCCTATTGTAAGACCAGTCTTTTTAAATTGCACGCCCACAACATCGATAAGAAAAATTGTTTTTTCACCATCTGTGGAGTTACTTGATAAAAAGCTACCAACGCTTGGCTTGGTAAGAATAACTACCTTGTTATCGTAGACCTTCATACTTCTTCCTCTATTACCAACTAGTTCATACATTAATTTTGCCATAAAACTTTTCTCCTTTTGTTTATACAATATTTGTAGTCAAATATTGTATGATTTTTTACAATTATAACATATATTTTTGGATGTTTCAATTACAATAAACAAATAATATTTGAGTATTGGCACTTGATTACAGGGTATCATATCTGTAAAACGAGGTGATTACTATGTATGAAGATTTTGTAAGAGAGAGAATAACTCAATTAAGATTGAAAAAAGGTGTATCAGAATATCAGATGAGCTATGATTTAGGCCATAGCAGAGGTTATGTTTATAATATTTCTTCTGGTAAAGCGTTGCCGCCTTTGAAAGAGTTTTTTGCCATATGTGATTATTTTGAAATTACACCAGCACAATTTTTTGATACAGAAACATCACACCCTGAATTAATCCAGAAAGCGATTGATGGTATGAGCAGACTTGATGAAAGCGATATACTTATGTTATTGGGTTTGATAAACAGAATGCTGAAATAAACCTGAATGCAGGAGGATATTTTTTCAAAAAAACAAAACCCCGGAAATCCGGGGTTTTACTGTTATATTTTATTTTTCGCCATATGCTTTGCACATATCTCTCATCATTTTTGCAAACAGTGGCTGGTCCACGTCCATAGCCACCCAGCAGTTTGGTTCTTTGCCGCTTGTGCCTTCTGTATCAACCACAGTCTGGCCCATATTTGCAGCGTCTTCACGGTCTTCCACGTAAACATAGTATTTCACATAGTTGATTACGTCTGGATTTACTTCACCTGCAACAGCCAGTGCATCGTGGATAACGTTGTTGTCCTGGCCGCGTTCAAAGCTGTTTTTCTGTGAGAATCTGGACAGTGCATTCAGGAACTGTGCAGCTTTGTTTGTGCTGTTTTCTGTGTCAGCAATCATCTGGTCAAAGTCTTTTGATTCCACTGCAGCAGCGTGTGTTGCATTCAAACCAACCATATAAACTTCCAGCTTTTCAAATACTTCTTTTGCAGCTGTAGGGTCAACCCAGATGTTGAATTCAGCATATTCTGTTACATTGCCGAATGTACCGCCACCCATGATTACAAATTTTTTCAGATATTCTGGCAGGTCTGGGTATTTGCGCAGTGCAGTTGCAATATTTGTCAGCGGACCTACTGCAAACAGCACCAGTTCGCCTTTGTGTTTTACAGCTTCTTCATAAATAACATCCCATGCAGCCTTTTCTTCAGGCTGTTTTGCAGGTTCCGGGAACTGAATGCCGCCCACACCGCCTTCACCGTGTGTGGTGGATGCATCTCTGAAATATTCTCTTACCAGAGGCACTTCTGCACCGTAAGCTACTTTTGTGTTTTCCATTTTAAAAGTTTCTGTCAGGCACAGGCAGTTGTGGCGTGTCAGCACAGCAGGCACGTTGCCTTCTACAGCGGTCAGCGCAACCAGTTCAAATTCAGGATGGGAGTTTGCCAGGGCGATAGCATAGCTGTCGTCTACGCCTGGGTCACAGTCGATAATAATTGGTATTTTTTTCATTGGTTATAACCTCGTTTCAAATAAATCATAATTAAAGATTAATTATCTCATACTTAATAACAGTATACCAAATAATCCATATTTATGCAACAAAAAAGAGATGCGGAACAGCATCTCTTAAAAAATTTTATGCAAACAGGAAAGAATACAGATAGAACAGTACAAAGCTGTAAACCGCAAGACACGGAATAAGCTTGGAATATTCTTTGTAAACCGGTCCGTTGCCGCAGCCCACGTGTTTTACTGTCAGCAGTTGGCACATATGCAGCGGTGAGAAGAAGTAACCCAGGAAGCTCCATACATATACAAAGAAGCTGTAAACCAGTTTCGCATTTGTTGCCAGAGGCAGGCTGTTGATAAGAGGCAGAATAATGCCAAGAGGTACCATTGACAGACCTGTTGTCAGACCAAACAGCACAGCTGCAAATGCGATAACCAGCAGGATGCTGAAACCGCTTGCGTTTGCAAACAGTGTGGAGAAACCGCTCATAACCTGGTCCAGGCTTTTGATAGTGTTCTGTACAAAATAAACACCCACCAGCATTGTAAATGTACTTGGGCTGATGCCTTTGTATGCTGTCACAGCATAGTCTTTTACATCTTTCATACCCCACAGCAGCAGGATAATCACAAGAGAAAGAAATGCACTGATGTACATTTCAATACCAAACAGGCCATTGAACACAACAACCATATAGATAGGTGACAGGTAAATCAGTAAATTTACAAAGGATTTACCTTTGTTTGTGGCTGCTGTATCACTTTTTACATCCTGGTATTTTCTTATGTACAGGAAATAGGATGTAAGCTGCATCAGCACAACAAAGCCCAGGTTCATCGCAATCAGTCCGTACAGGTTTACATCAGGCAGCACGGTGGTTACCATAATGATGCTGGTGCTTGTAGGCAACAGGAACATTGCAATATGGCGGAAAGAAAGGTTGATAACGCTTCTTACTTCGCCTGTCATACCCATATCATTGCCGATTTTGTCTACAAACGGGATGGAAAGCTGTGCGCCGCCAGGTACACTCAACAGACCGATAACTGCAGGCAATACCATAATAATTGTTTTCTGGCTGCTGATAAGTTCCTTCAGGGATTCAACAATCTTGTCCAGAATACCGTAATGCTTCATCAGGCTGCCCAGCATACCAACAATTACAACAATGATAATTGTTTTGAATGTGGATGGCGTGGTGAATACAGAAATAAAGTTATTTACCATATCCATAGGTGCCACACCTGCTATTACGCTGAGGATAACACCAGTCAACAGCAACATAGGGCCAAAACCCAGCTTTTTCTTGCTCCAGAAAGGCATAAGTGAAAAGGCAACAGCTATAGCTAAAAATTGTCTTAACATATATTATACTCCTTATTTTATGTATATATATTATGATACACTAAACTGACAGATTTAACAATATGAATAATTGCAATCATTGTTTTTTTGATGGTTATCATTTTTGTATAAATTGATTAATTATAAACCGGTATTTTTGTTGTTATAAAATGCTGACATTGTTGTAAAAGTGCACAAATATGCTTACCCAATGTTAAAAACTAATGTTTCTCTAGCTACGAGCTGGAAGAAATAGTATTTGACTGCATATGCGCACAGAGAAAAAATTATCTGCAGCTTTGTATGACCAATCTGCAGGTTGACCAGTATGCAATTGCATTCAAACTGTACAGAACACCATCTGAAACACAGCCGGAGGTTACTACAATCAATGGCGCACATGCCAAGAAAATCCAGAACGTATATGTATACTGCCAGTTGATTACAAGAACTAAATAATATTATCCTTCCTCAAAAAGAAACCGCCTGCTGGCGGTTCTTTTTATACTATAGTATTATTTTCTGCATCTGTCGATAAAATCTTTGAACAGGTTACGGTAGATTTCCATATGCTGGCTTTGTTCGTGTTGGTAATTCAAGCCTTCCGGCATC
>CAZYSS010000038.1:0-20267 GCA_964649845.1 uncultured Oscillospiraceae bacterium | reverse complement strand
TGTTTTCAAAAAAGTAAACGTTCTCTCCGGTGGCGAAAAAGTAAGATGTATGCTGTCCCGTATGATGATGAAAGAAGCAAATGTGCTGATGCTGGACCAGCCCACCAACCACCTGGACCTGGAATCCATCACAGCTGTAAACAACGGCCTGGTTGATTTCAAAGGCACAGTGCTTTTTGCCAGCCACGACCATCAGTTTATCCAGACAATTGCAAACAGAATTATCGAAATTCAGCCAGACGGCTCAATTGTTGACAAACTGATGACTTATGATGAATATATCGAATACAAACATCAGTAATAACAGAAAATACCATTTCCTTGTTGGAATGGTATTTTTTTGCTGTTTAATAAAATTAAGAAAAATTTAATATAAATTAATTTATCCAGTTATGAATTTAAAGCGCAAAAAATAATAATACTTAATTAAAAAAGAAAAATATTGATATAACTGTATTGATTTTTAATTAAATGTTGAAAAACAACAGAAATTCTTAACAAAATAAAAACAAATTGTTGACAACTTTTGTGCATTGTGCTATTATGTAATCAAAGAAAAGGATGTGGGGCCGATGGCACATTAAGTAAATGCTGTTCCTGGCAAGAGCAGAAAATAAAAACAAAAAATGCCAAAAGAATATGATTGTAAAGAAAGTCATATCAGACATTAAAACAAAATCAGATGAAACTGCGTGATATTAAAAAATATTCAGAAAGTATCATAAAATGAAAAGAAGATACACAGGGTATCAGAAATCAGAAGGGATATGAGAATATTAAAAAATACCCATTGTACAGAAATTAATCTGAAATTTTCTGCAGAATGTTCTGTGTTGAACTGTAAGGTTGCTTGACAAAACGAAGCATATCGATGGAAGAAAACAATCACAATATATGTATTATCGTAAAGAAGGTAAGAAGATATTGTATCATCAAATGTGACAGGTTCACAACGATTGTTTAAAGATATGTGTAATGAATAAAGAAAAGAAATAAAACAAAAAGAAGATGTATAATTGTAAAGAAAGTTATATGTCGGCTACCAGAGCACCGCACAACACTTAAAGATGAACGTTTACAAAAGCCCACTAAGACAGTAGTGATTAAGCATAAAGAGCCACTGAAATATCAGTGGCTCTTATATATTTTTTAAATTTTAAGGATAAAAAGGGGAGAGCAACGCTCTCCCTGTATTATTTTACCCCAGATTCATTCTGTCCTGGTTACAGTCTGTTACTCAACAAAAGAAGCATAAGTACCTGTAAGGTCACTTATTCTGACATAGCCTTCAACGTTCAAATATTTGCTTCCGTCTTCGTCCACAAGCCATTTATCATCAGGTATATTCAGTTTAAGTATTGTACCTTTTATTTTTTCACATACAAAATCGTCCTTTGCGGCATTTGTCATTTGTACGCGTCCCTCGTATCCGTCAAAGAAAACAACAGTATGTGTAAAATCAGATAATTCACCTAAACCATTGACATATGTATAAGTAACCCTGATAGCGTTATCTTCAGATATATAATAACCATCTTTCAGACCTATTGTAACAAGAGTTTTTGTGCCGATTTCTTCGCCAAACGGGTCTTTTTCTACAACTTCCTCTGCGATAACTTCAATAAACTCTGTCCAGTTTTCTGTTGTAAGTTCGTAATATTCTGAATATTCTGCCAACTCTGCTTTGGTAAAGGTATGTTCTTTATCTTTTGTATCTCCACCACCGCAGGCGGAAAGTGTAAACAGAAGTGTAAAACAAAGTACAAAACCAAATAATCTTTTCATTTTATATCTCCATTAATAATTTCTATTGAAATAGTTATCCTAAATTTATTCTGTCCTGGTCGCCATCAGCTTTGAACATCATAAAGTTTTCTGTATCTGATGTAAAGAAGAAATAGTCAATATTTTTTTGCAGCAGACTGTTCAGGTAGTTTGGGATAATGTTTTCATCGGCAACACGCAGTACAAAACCGGCATCTGTGCCATCCACACCCCAGCAGTACATATCGCAGTATTCGCAGTCGTATTTCTGCATCAGTTCATCCACAAAGCCGGACAGCAGACAGAAATCCTTTTTTTCACCGATATAGTCCACCAGGCGCAGTACATAGCCCTCGTCGCTTTCATTTACCCTGAAAACCACCAGCACAGGCACACTGTCACCGTTATGTACGGCAAATACCTTGTATTTATAATGTGGGTACTGGAAATATCTTTTGTTGATGTACCAATAGTCTTTGTGTGGGCGGCAGTGGTCGGGGATTGCAAATGTACTTTCCACCTGTGCAATATCAGCCATTTCTTCCAGCCATACGCCGTATTTTTTCACGCTTTCAGGTATGATTTTTTCATTTACCACAGCCATTCTGTAATCACTTCTGTCGGCCAGACGATAGTAGTGGTTCATCTTGTCAGGATGATAACCTAAAAATGTATAGAAAGGCATTGTGTTCTGTCTTATATTGTTGCAGGCCATTACACTGGCGCCTGTCATCTCTTTCATAGCGCCCATCAGTGCCAGCCCCAGACCGTTTTTGCCTTTTTTTGCACACCAGATAGAAATCCAGATATCAGGATTTTCTTCACTGCTGCAGTTTATATATCCGCATATTGCGGCTATGCCATCCTTGTCTTCAAGCACATAGAAATTTGTCATTTCGCCGTCAAGGAAATAATAGCTGAACAGTGTTTCGTTGTTTACAAGCGGGTGTTTTGAACCCCAGTGTTCATTGAGAAAATCCACAATCAGCTGTTTTTCAGCCAGCGGAATACGTCTGATATTATTCAATTACACTACCCCCGGTGATTGGCAGGTTTACACCTGTGATAAATCTTGCTTCTTCGCTCAGCAGGAAAGCCATTGCAGGCACAACATCATTTACCTGTGCATTGCGCTTCATTGGGTGGTCATTTGCTGCTGCTTCCACAATCAGGTGGCTTGTTTCTGCCAGAAATTTTGTTTCAATCATACTTGGGCTGATACTGTTTACTGTAATGCCGTTTGCCACATAATCTGCTGCCAGGCTTTTCATCAGGCCAACAATGGCATTTTTGGCCATAATATAGGCAGCTGTGTTTTTTGGCGGATTTGCCAGCACATAGCTTGTAGCCATAAACAGCACTCTGCCGTATTTGGCCTTTGCCATTTTAGGCATAATGTATCTGCAGATTTTTGCTGCGCTCAACACCTGTACATTCATATCAGCCATAAATCTGTCTTCATCAAAGTTTTTGAATTTTGTATTGATAACGCGCAGGGCAGGCAGATGCACAAAATGTGTAGGTACCAGACCTGTGGCCTTGATGTCTTCCACAAATTTATCTGTTTCGCTGCTGTCAGACAGGTTTACATTGTAATAGTTATAATCAATGCCGTTTTCAGCGCAGAAAGCTGTCAGTGCAGTTTCATCACCAAAACCCTGCAGCAGGAATTTATCGCCATCCTTAGCTACAGTTTTAATCAGTTCAAGGCCAATATCACTTGTTGCGCCTGTAATCAGATATACGTTCATTATTCTCTAACCCCCAGCTGAATATTTGCCTTGCAAACCTTTTTGCCGTCCTGATTTGTAATAGTACCTTTTACAAAAACGGTTTTGAATGTTTCGTTGATTTCGCTGATTTTGCCGCTTACTGTCAGCACATCACCCGGGAATACAGGCAGGGAGAACTTTGTTTCCACACTGTGCAGCAGACAGTGTTCACCAGGCAGATATACACCAGCCAATGTAGAAAACATACTGCCAAACAGCATACCGTGGCAAACCCTGTTTTTAAAGCCGTGTGCCTTTGCATAATCAGCACTTACGTGAATAGGGCTGATATCGCCTGTGATTTCTATAAATTTATCCATCATTTCTTCTGTAATGGAAACTGTGAATTTTTCGCTCATACCTACAGATAAATCATTGAATTTATAACTGTTCATAATAACCTCTTCAAATTAATTTTCTAATTTATAAGTATACCATATCTGAAGATATTAAACAAGAAGAGTTGATGTGTGCAATAAAAAAATAAAAGGAGAGTAAGCGCTCTCCTTTTATTCACAGTTATTCTTCATCGTAACTGAAATTACTGGAACAATCAAAACCGGCGGCATCGTCAATGGTATAGATATTTTCATTGTCGTCCCAGGAACAGGTTCTGGTTTTATCTGTCAGATACATGCGATGAGTTCCTTTTGTATGCCATGAAATAAAAAAACGGATATTGTCATTCTTTGTTTCATAATTAAGCCAATCGTCATCAGATAATTCAGGAAGTTCTTCAGGCAGATAAGCATCAAGACCTGCGTTTTTCAGTTCTTTCATATAATTGTATATTGTTTCAAGGTCACAATCAAAATCATAGAAAAATCTTGGCCGGAGGATTGCATTACCATTTTCGTCACCACCGATTGTCACTTCATGATAATGACTTAAAGAATATGTGAAAGATGGTTCTGGCAGTCCAAAATTGCTGAGTTTTGCAGGGTTATAACTATTTTCCACAACTTCATCAACTGGTTGACTGTCTGTTGTGCCAACACCGCTTACGTCATCGTTGTTTTGTGTTTCACCGCTACATGCGACCATTGAAATTACCATGATACCGGTAAGGAATAAAGTCAATATTTTCTTCATCAGTAATGCTCCTTATAATTAAATATTTTTATATCATTATATTTTTATTTATATTGGTTGTCAATTTAAACTGCAACAAAAATTTTGTGTTTATAAAAACAGTTAGATGATGTATAATATAAAAAGTGTAAATATAAAGGAGTATAACTATGAATCCAATAGGCAAACTGCGCAATATGACAAGTATATATCTTACATATAAAGACAGAATTCTTCTGCTTTACAGACAAGGCTCAAGAGTTGTAAATAATAAATGGATAGGCTCTGCCGGAGGTCATTTTGAACCACAGGAGCTGAACAATGCCTACGCCTGTGCATTGAGAGAATTGAAAGAAGAATTGGGCATAAACGAAGACAATTTGGAAAAAATTGACCTGCGTTACCTTACAATTTACAATAAACCGGAAGAACTGCGCCAGAACTATTATTTCTTTGCACAACTGAAGGATGACAGTATGATTTCAGTATCTAATGAAGGTCAGCTTAAATGGTTTGACATTGAAGATATTCGTACTCTTGATATGCCCTTCACATCAAAAAAAGTAACTGACCACTGGGTAAAAGAGGGAAGATACACCGACTGTTTCTATGGCGGTGTGGCAACAGACAATGATATGGTTTTCCTTGAAATGAAAGAATTCTGATATTACAAAAGGCACTGCAATACAGTGCCTTTTTCAATATCTGTTTGTTATATTAGCCAACCAGTCTTTCAACCAGGTCTGCCATAGCGCCAACATTTTCCAGGTCAGCAACGTCTGCCAGCTGGAATTTGATGTTGAACTGTTTTTCAATAGCAACCAGCAGGTTAATCTGTTCCAGAGAATCCCAGTCTTCGATGTCATCAGCGGTTGTTTCGTTTGTAAGAACTATATCTTCATCGTCAAATACGTCACAGAAGATTTCGTTCAGTTTTGCCATAATATCTGCTCTTGTCATAATTATATCTCCTTATACAATTTCCATATCAATAACTTTGTTTTTAACTTCGTAATCTTCAGGAATATTAAGAATATATCTCTTTTCGTCTTCAGTGTCAAGAGTAACTTCAAAACCTACAGATTCGTAGAAGTCTTTGATAATTACATTTTTGGCTGTTTTCAGCCAGCTGGCTGTAATTGTTTTTACGCCCATTTCCTTACATTTGCCCACAACGTAATCCAGCATAGCATATTCAAAATGACGTTTGAATACACGGCAGCTCATTACCCACAGGTCAATGTTTGCATTTGTGCCTTCAACAGAAGCGATGAAACATGCTGTGATACCATTATCACCGAATTTGTCCACCAGTTTTGCATACGCAGAAATGTAGTTTGTCTTGTCTTCAATAATTGCTTCAACTTCACTCTGTGCATATCGACGTGTTGTAAAGTTGAACTGGTTTGTCTTGTTAATCAGCTGTGTGATTCTTTCACAATGTGCTGTAGAGAATGCACCGATTTCACCGGTCATATTCAGGCTGCGCAGATAATCTGTGTAATCTGTAAAGCTGCTTTCAGCTGCGGCACGCTGTGCATTCTGTTTGTACATTTCGTTTCTCTTTGCATCGTCCTTTGTAAAGGATGTGATTTCAAAGAAGCCTGCTCTGTCAATAGCCTTGATGTAGTCTTCAGGACTCTTTACTTCAGGTACTGTAACTGTAGGCAGTGACTGGCGTACAATTTCTCTTTCAGCAGGGTTGTCGTCAATAAATACCAGACTGTCTTCACCGATATTGATTTCTTTTGCAATGTTTGCAATGTTGATTGATTTTGGTTCCCAGTTTGCTTTGAAGCAGATAAAGTCATCTACAGACAGAGGAGCTTCTTTTCTGTCTGTAAAGCCCTGCTTTGCGATAGCTTCTTCGTTTTTGGAACAAACATTCAGCATAATGCCCAGACCTGTCAGCTTCTTCAGATAGCTCTGGAATTCTGTGTAGCTCATACCTGCAGGCTGTTCATTGCCGATTGCAATGCCTTCCACGCCGTCATCGCCGATGATACCGCCCCACAGAGTGTTGTCCAGGTCAAGCACAACGCTCTTTTTGTTTTTGCCCAGTGCAGATTTGATAATTTTTGCAATGGAGAAAGCCAGCTGTGGAATCTGGTCTACAGACAGGGCATATTTGTACAGGTACCAGTTTTCCAGGTTGTGCCAGTTGTCCAGACCAACCAGTGAAGACAGATAGTTGATATCATTCAGATATACATTGTCTTTTGTTGCTATGTAATCAGCGATCATCATATTCAGCTTTGTAGTAAAGTTTACCACGCCCTGAACAGCCACAGCGTCTTTGTTGCCATACATACGGTAGAAAGGCATTTCAAAGTTGTTAACAATAACAACTGCACCGTAGCTCAATGCTTTTTCAACTACTGTTTTGTATTTGCTGAATTCTTTTTCCAGCTTGTCCTGTACAGCTTCAGGGCTGTCCTGTGGTACAGGCAGATTTTCAATATTTTTGTTGGAAGTATGCACATAGATAAAATCCGGTGCAAATTCCTTCAGACTGCCGTCATCAAACATAAGCTCCTCAAAATAGCGGTTGTAGCCGCCTACTTTGAATTCAGGCTTGATACCGTAGTTCAGCAGGAAAAGTTCCAGTATATTTTTAATTTCACCGATAGTGGAGCCGCTCATAATGGCAACCTTCTTTTCGATGAACTTGTCTTTAGCTAAAAGTTCTTTTTTTATGCTTTTTTTCTTCTGGAGAATAAAAGCAGAGTCAAAAGGATAATCTAAAACTGACATAATATAACTCCTTTCATTATTATCCAAATTATAGTATAGCACAGTTTTTTGATACGGGCAATATATAGATAAAAAAATACTGTAAATAAATTATTAATTTTATGTATGTGGTCACAGGGGTCTGTGACCATTTTGTCACTATTTAATGGTTGAAATTTAATGACGAAAAAAGTATAATATAATTTGTATAAGCATTATAGTGAATAACTGTGTGCTACAGGCCGAAATCTTCCAGAGTTTTCTGCAGGGTATAGTCGTCGTCCACCGCAATACCTTTGCGCAGCAGTTCTATGTCATTTTCCGGCAGTAGATGCACATATACTTCGTATACTGCCAGCGGTTCTTTGCTATCGCTGGTGAATACCGCCAGTTTGCCACCATATTCTTTTACTATATATGCTGTCTCCACAGGCACATCAATGGGGGCAGGCGGTGTGTTTTTCATCTGTAAAATGCTTATCCCAATCAAAGCGGTACAAAATATTGTACATAAAGCAAAAAATAATTTTTTCATTATATGACACCTCTCATAATTACAGGTTTGTCATTTTTGAAAAATTAATACGTTGTATTTATACAATAGAAGAACAGGAGGGATTGTTATCAAGATTTTCGATAAATCCTCTGCAAAAGGCGATAAAAAGCCAGCAGGCAAAAAAACTGAAACAAAAGCCAAAACAACTGAAACATCCAAGGCAGACAAAGCCAAAAAGCCTAAAAAAGAAGGCAAAGGCTTCAGTTGGAAAAAACTGGGTGTTATCTTTGGCTACCTTATCTGTCTGGGGGTTATAGCAGGCAGTGCTGTGTTGGTTGCTGTTACATCCTATCTTGTAAATGTTACAGCAAATGATGGTTCTGTGCTGAACCTTACCAACCTGCAGCTTTCCCTGACATCTATCATTTACTATCAGGATGCAGAAACAGGTGAATATGAAGAATATCAGCGTCTGGATGGCAGTGAAAACCGTATCTGGGTAGACCTGGAGGACATTCCACAGCACGTTATTGATGCGTATATAGCTGTTGAAGACAAAGATTTCTACAGCCACCACGGTGTTGATATTGTGGGTACTGTAGCAGCTATGATAAACGAGTACACACCTATTCAGCTGTTCTCATCCAAACGTGGTGCTTCCACAATAACCCAGCAGCTGGTTAAAAATCTTACACTGGACAATGATGGTAGCGGTATTGAAGGTGCTTTTCGTAAACTGAGAGAAATTTATCGTGCCTTTATACTGGAAAAACAGTATACAAAAGACGAAATCCTGGAAGCTTATCTGAACACACTTCGTCTTTCACATAACTGGGCTGGTGTGCAGGCCGGTGCTAACAACTACTTTGGCAAGGACATCAGTGAACTGACCATAGCGGAAGCTGCCTCAATTGCAGGTATCACCAAGAACCCGTCAGTCTACAACCCGTACAGCTATCCGGAAAACAACCTTGAAAGACGTAATGATATCCTTTACTTTATGCACGAACAGGGCAAAATTTCCACAGAAGAATATGAAGCAGCCCTGCAGGAAGAACTAGTGCTCAACCAGGACATCAGGTCAAAATCTTTTGTAAACAGCTACTTTACAGATATGGTTATCGACCAGGTTATTTCTGACCTGATGGAACAGTACAATATGACACTTGGTGAAGCTACAGAATACCTTTACAATGACGGTCTGAAGATTTACTCCACAGTTAATCCTACACTCCAGTCAGCAATGGAATCTGTTATGCTGAACGAACCAAACTCCAATGGCAAAACACTTTTCCCAATCAAGGAAAACACATATACAGACCCTGACACAGGTGAAAAAGTTACACAGACACCACAGGCAGCTATGGTTTCTGTTGACTACAATGGTGGTATTGTTGCAGTTGTAGGCGGTCTTGGCGAAAAGACAGATGACCGTGTTCTTAACCGTGCAGTAGACTCCCTGCGTCAGACGGGCTCCACTATGAAGCCTCTCGGTGCATATGCTCCTGCCATTGAATATGACTATATCCATTACTCTACAGCACTGTTTGATGACTACTTAAAAGAAATTGACGACGAGGAAAATCCGGGCGAGAAAAAACAGTGGCCAAGAAACTATAACCCGGGTTATAGTCTGACACAGATTCCTGTTGTTGATGCCATCGCAAAATCTCTCAACACAATTGCTGTAAGAAGCCTTGTTATGATGGGTGTGGACACATCCTATGATTTCCTTGTAAACTCTGTAGGTATTTCTTCTCTGTCAGAAAAAGATAAAGACCTTGGCCCTCTGGCACTGGGCAGTGTGACAGAAGGTGTTTCACCACTTGAAATGGCTGCTGCTTATGCAGTTTTCGGCAACGGCGGTAAATATATTGAACCATACTGCTACACAACTGTTGAAGATTCCTCAGGTGAGGTTATCCTTGAAACAAAGGTTGTTTCTGTTCAGGCACTTTCTGAAGAAACAGCATATATTATGAACCGTGCGCTGAAAACTGTTCTGCGGTATGGTACAGGTGCAGGGCTTGCCCCAAGTCGTCTGGATGCGGTAGGTAAAACAGGTACTACATCAGATAACAAGGACCATTGGTTTATCGGTGTAACACCTTATTACTCCACAGCAACCTGGTGGGGATATGACTATCCGGCAGAACTGAGTGTAAGCTACAGCACACATCCGCCTACAACGGCTTGGAGAAACGTAATGAATATTGCACAGGCAGACCTGCCAAGCAAATCATTCCCAACCTCAAATTCAGTACAGATGTTCAACTATTGTTCTGTAACAGGTAATATCGCAAATGCCAACTGTCCTGACCAGAAACAGGGTTATTACAAAACATCCACAATCGAAAGTGGCTTTGTACACGTTTGTCAGGTACATTAATTGATATAGACACTTGATAACATACAGTGTAAAACTCTGTTGAATCAGAAATTGAATATTGAAACAGAACTGGCTTCTTGATTCAAAGAAGCCGGTTTTTTTATTTCAGAAATAAATTTACAAAAAGAACGCAGTGCCTCAATTGAACAATTGATGAGACAGTGCTATAATCAGTATATAAAAATTGACGACTTTAACGAGGAATTGCTATGGCATTTGCAGATTTATTTGGTAAAAAGAAACATCATAAAGAGACAGACAAAAATATTGATGAAGCAAAAAAATTTATGGCAGCTGGAGATTTCCAGAAAGCCGATGATATTTTATGGGAAGTTTATCTTGATTTTTCATACAAAGACCCTGATTACAGGAAATCTGAAATTGAAGATTTGCTGGATCAGTGCAAAGCAGGTCTGGAACAGCAGAAAGAACAGGAAAAAGCGGAAAAGCTGGCAGAAAAAGACAGACTTATTGAAGAAATCAAAGCTGTATTGAAAGGTAAAAACTGGCAAAAAGCAATTCAGCTGCTGGACGTGGTTGAAGAAAATTATGACATTAATCACCGCAGCAATGAAATGGAAGATTTATGTATTGAAGCACAGGAAGTGTGTTTTGACAGTGACGGAGTAAACGACTGGTCCGACGCTGTGTATTCAAAGATGTATATGCGCAAAAAAGGGGACTACATAAAGCTGGCCAGAGAACTTGCAGACGAAGGCAATATATCCTTTGCAAAGGATACACTGTTTTTGCTGGACAGAAAATACAACTCCGGATATATGGATGATGAAGTGGCACGGCTGTGGGAAGAGCTGATAGGCTACAGCAAAAAGAAAAATCCAAAAACTGTCAAAGAGAAAAATTCGATGAAAGAGGAGGCACTGCATCGCCTTGACAGCCTTGTAAAAGCTGGATATATAGACAGCAGTGTGTTCAGCCGGTTTGAAAAAGATATTTTGTGCGGCTCTTTTGTTTATGATGACAGCACACCATATATAGAGGGGATGAACAGGGACTATGATTTGTATCTGTTGGCAAAGTTCTACGAGGAAGAACTGGACTGTCTGGTTTACCACGCTGTGGATGTGGGACGCACAGCATATCTGCTGACAGTGCACAGAGAAGAGGAAGAATGGCAGCATGAAAGACTTGATGTTGGCACAATTGCGGCTTTGATTTACAGTCTTGATGAAGAAGACTATTATTATGACTATGTGGCTGTCTACAACGCCGGCGGGGCATTGGGCATCAGGGAAACACTGGCAGATACACAGCAGAAAAAATATGAAACAGAACCGTCCGGCAATTATTATTATCCTCTTACTGCTGAATATGTTGCAGAAATGAAAGAGGAAGCCGCAATGCGTCTGAAAGACCTTGTGGAAAACCACGGGGTAGCCAGTGCAGTATTGGAAAACTGGAATGAGGGTATGCTTTGCTGTTCCTGTTTTGAAGAAGACGGCACACCGGTTATGGCTGTTGTGGGCAAGGGCGGTCTTGTTGACAACGTAATAAAGGAAATGGAAGCAGAAGAAGGCTGTCTGGTTTATCATGTTGTAGATTCCGGTAAATTACTGTATCTGCTGATGGTCCATAATGACAGAGAATGCTGGGAACATTCCCATTTGAAAGATGGTATTATGATGCTGCTGTACTGCGACCCAAAGGATACAAGCGACAATTTCTATATAGATGTAAAAGTTACCATTACAGATGGTGTAATCAGCTGTACTGAATTGGAATATGAAGATGAAGAAACCACAGCTGAAACTGATATAGCAGAGGAAACAGAGGCAACAGAAAAAGTAATCGAAGAAGCCTTAGAACAGAAAACAGTGTCCGAAGCTGAAGAAAAAGAAGAGCAGGCAGAAGAAATCTCTGCCACTATTGACGGCAAAGACCGAGTGCAGTGGTTTTTGGAAGGTGCAGAGTTTTATAACAATAAAAAATATACCAATGCACTGTATGCAATGGAAAAAGCCGCACAGCTGGGTGATGCACGTGCAATGGGCAACATGGCCGCAATGTACCGGATGGGTCTGGGTACACGGGCTGATGAAGAAAAATCCGTATTCTGGCACATAAAAGCCGCTGAAGCCGGAAACTACAGCAGTATGTTCAACCTGAGCCACAGATATTATAAAGGCGAAGGCGTGGAAAAAGACCACGCAAAAGCATTTTACTGGGCAGAAAAAGCCACAGAGAATGACGACCCTGGCCACTGGTTCAATCTGGCCCATAAATATGACAACTGTCAGGGCATAGAACGCGACGATAAAAAATACTTCTACCGGTTGGAAAGAGCGGCACAAGGCGGCGTAAAAGAAACTTTCACTCACTGTGCAAGTTGTTATGACGTAGGCACAGGCACACCGGTTGACAAGGCCAAGGCTCTTTACTGGTATGAAAAAGCGGCAGAGACAGGCAATACAGAAGCTATGATGGAATGTTTCCACCGCTATGTAGAAGCCATAGGCACAGAAAGAGATGATGAAAAAGCTACCTATTGGCTGACAGAGGCCTGCAATGCCGGGGATGCCAACGCCTTGTATGAACTTGGCAGGATGTATGTTGAACTGGGCGGTAGCGAAGCAGATTGGCAGAACGGCTATCAGCTGCTTGAACAGGCAGGGGAAAAAGGCCACGTTGATGCCATGATGCGTCTGGCCGATGATTACACTAACCCAGACCAGCAGGCCAGAGTTGAAAAAAACACGGAAAAAGGCTTTTACTGGTATGAAAAGGCTGCACAGGCAGGTAACAGCCGTGCAATGAGCGAAGTGTTTGCAGCTTATTTCTATGGTGTAGGCACAGAGCGAGATGACGAAAAAGCCTCTCAGTGGCTGTGGGCGGCCATAGATGCAGGGGTAATGGAAGCTCCGCGTTTGCTGACTGATTTCTATTACGATGCAGTAAAGCAAACCGGTGACGGAAAGTATTATGAATTTGCACTATACTGGGAAGAAATTGCAGCACGCGGCGGCCACGAAGCAGCAAAAAGAAACCTTGCAGGACTGTATCTGAATTGTTTCATTTACGAATATGAAAAAGAGCAGTCAGACCCGGAAAAAATCATAAAATATGCAGATGGCTATATGGAAACAGACCATTTCGGCAATATGACAGAACAGGACAAGGTCGAATTCCTTATGGGAACAGTCAGCTATCTGTACAAACACTCTGAAGCTGAAAAATATGGGGAACACATTATCAGTTATGCAGAAACGGCGGCCAACCTGGGCGATTCCAATGTTATGAATATGGTTGCATCCCTGTATGCGGATGACACAATTGTTGAACCTGATTATCAAAAGTCACTCTATTGGCGCCAAAAGGCTTTTGATAATGGTAATCTGGAAGTTGCAGGTATACTGGGGTATATGTATTACGAGGGTGTTGGCTGCCGGCAGGACTATGAAAAGGCCTTTGAGTGTTTCAATATTGCAGCAGAAAACGGAGATTCCGGTGTCTGGCGCAGGCTTGGAGATTGTTATTATTATGGGGACGGTTGCCAGCAGGACTATGAAAAAGCCTTTGAATATTACAGCCTCGCTGCTGAAAACGGAAACATAATCGCCAAAGAAAGGCTGACAGGCATGTACGCAGTTGGCGAAGGCTGCCGGGTAGACACAGATAAAATGTTTGCATTGGCCAGTGAGCTTGCTGAGGAAGGCTCTGACTATGGTGTGTTTACACTTGGCCTGTCCTATGCCGGCGGTCATGGCTGCCGGCAGGACCATGAAAAAGCCTTCAGCTATATGCGGAAAGCCGCAGAAATGGATTTTGTCCCTGCATATTATTACCTTGGCGAGTTATATGAAACCGGCTACGGCTGTGAAATGAATCTGGACAAAGCCTTTGAAATGTATAAAAAAGCGGCAGACAAGGGCTGGGATGAAGCATTGGAAAAGGTGGCGTTTTACACCCGCATGAAAGAGGTTGTTGACCACGAGGCTGAAAAAACAAAGGAAATTGCAAAAAAATATATCAACAGTCCTGACCCTGAAATGAGAAAACTGGCACATGAAATTCTTGGGATGGAATAAAAGCTTGGCGAAATCTGTATCGTTGTATTGACTTCAAACCACATAAAACGAGGAAAGTATACGAACGAAATAGAATACTGTGTCTGGTGTGGTACAACCTATAACCAACCTGTAAAACACTGTATCCATTGCAATATAAACCCAGACCCTGTAGAAAGTCAGTTGGCAGACTGTCTGTACAGCAATACAAAAGATAAATTGAAAGGGGATATTGAGGACAGCCTTTATGAAAAACTGGCTGCTGTCTCACCTGTATGATATGGTGCTGTCAGTTCACTGATTGCAATTGTTGCGTCTGCAGCAGGCGGAAAATCTGAACATTCAGCGGTTTATGCAGACAGTGCGGAGACTATAAAACTGCATGTGCAGATGAAATAGAGGTAACATATGGACCCATTTGATAATATTAAAAGAAAAGCTGGAAAATGATATAGCGGCAGCTGAAAATTGTGAGGTAAAAGATATACCAGTAGGTATAGACACAGAAAAAGTAAAGTTGGAATAGGCTGGTTATACTAGAGTTATTTATGTATCGGCAAAAGCTGAAAACATCATAGAGACGAAGGATATGAAAAAGTAATTGAATCTTAAAATCTGGACATGGCAGTATGCACTGCCATGTCTTTTTGCATTCCAACCAGGGATATATTATATAGCTGTTTTTGATGCAGAGTGAATGTTTGCAGGCTTTCTGCATATAATGACTGAAAGAAAGGAGATAGTTTATGAACCCATTTGAACATAAGTCAATGCCTGTTATTTCAGGTTTTGGCAATTTTAAACAGATTTATCCAAAAGCATACAGCAAGCACGAAACAGACCCATATACAAAAACACGTATCATCCTTATGAATGGTACGGAATTTGAATCCAACTGGTTTTCACACCGGTTTCAGCGCCATACAACCAATAATGACCTGCGCAGAGAACTTGCACTCACCAGAACTGTGGAAAAGCAACAGCAGCAGAAAATAGCTTTGCTTAAACCCTGTGACGAATCCCCTCTTGAGCATACTATTGGCTATGAGCAGCTTGCAGTAGACCTTACCGCAGAGCTTGCAAAACGCGAAAAAGACTGCTATGTAAAACAGGCACTAGACTTTGCACTGCTGGAAGATTTTGACCATCTTTACCGCTATGCAAATCAGCTGGAGATGGAGCAGGGCATACAGGCAGAACGTCTGGTTGGCAGATATACAGAAATTATGCCGGGCCGCCCCACAATTGCCCATCACCGTTTCCCTAAAGACAATGTAAAACGAAATATCTATTCTAAAAAGGCGGAAAAGCAAACAATCCTTGCTACAATGATTATCACAGCAGCAGAGCAGCAGACAATGAACTATTATATGAATATTTCAAACTTTGCCACAAACGATGCTGCACGCAGACTGTATGAAGAAATTGCTTTAATTGAAGAAGAACACGTTACACAGTACGGTTCACTTATAGACTCCGGTGCAACCTGGATGGAAATGCTGCTCTGGCACGAATATGTGGAATGTTATCTTTACTGGTCCTGCTTTATGACAGAAACAGACCCATATATCAAAAAATTGTGGGAAGAAAATCTTGAGATAGAAATTTCACATCTTCACAAAGCGGCAAAATTACTGGAAAAATATGAAAACAAACACTGGCAGCAAGTTATACCGGATGGCAATTTCCCACAGCCGCTTTCCCTGCACGAAAATATTGACTATGTGCGTGAAATTCTTGCCACAACTGTGCAGTTTACAGGTCACAGGGAAGAATATGAAAAAATCGAAAAATTGCCGGATGATGCAGATTTCTTTACACATCAACGTCTGCTTATTCCTGAAAATGATATAGTACCATCTCATTTTGTAATAGAAAAGCATATTCAGCTTCACGGTAAGGATTACCGCTATGAAACAGCAGAGAATCCGGTAGAACGGCTGAAAGACCGATTTTATGACAACACTTCTGTGGGCCGTGTGAAAAAAGCCGCATACAGTACAGAGTTCAGATGCGGCAAATAACAGAAAACAGTCCTCCTGTAAGAGGACTGTTTGTTTTTAATCTATAGTGTACATAAACTATGTCTCATTTTTATTTATTTTATCAATTGACCGGTAGGCACTGCCGTTTGTTAAAATAATAATAAATAATTGAATATTTTACCTGAAAGGAGAATTATTATGAGAAAAAATTTCGGACCAAAAGCCTGGCTTTATCCACAGCCGGTACTTATCGTAGGCACATATGACGAAAATGGTGTGCCAAACGCTATGAATGCTGCATGGGGCGGCCACAGCGACTACAACGAAATCTTTATGGACCTGGCCCACAGCCACAAAACCGTAGCCAACATCAAAGCAACAGGTGCTTTTACAGTCAGCATTGCAGATGCACCTCACGTACTGGAAGCAGACTATGTGGGTGTTGTTTCAGCAAACAACGTACCTGATAAATTGGCAAAAGCGGGCATCACAACATACAAGAGCGAATTTGTAAACGCCCCTGTTATTGAAATGTTCCCGATTACATTTGAATGCAAGCTGAAAAAGATTACAGAAGACGGTGTATTCGGTGAAATACTCAATGTAAATGTGGATGAAAGAGTGCTGGATGAAGACGGCAATATTGATATTAAAAAACTGCAGGCCATTGTTTATGACGGCGCAAACAGACAGTATGTTGTGCTTGGCGAACCTGTGGGCAAAGCCTTTGCAGACGGTAAAAAGCTGATTAAAGAATAATCCTGCAGATAGTTTTAATAGGCAAAAAAGTCTGACATAAAAAATGAAGTCGGAAAGACTTCTTTTTTTATTGCAATTATCAGTCGGTTACGATAAAATTAATATCGATAAAACCATGAGGAAATGTATATGACAGACAAAATAGCACAATTGCAGAAAATAATAGACAACAGCAGCAGAATAGTTTTCTTTGGTGGGGCAGGTGTCAGCACAGAATCAGGAATTCCTGACTTCCGCTCGCAGGATGGTTTGTATAATCAGAAATACAAATTTCCGCCGGAAGTAATACTGTCACACGACTTTTTTATGACATGTACAGCAGATTTTTATGATTTCTATCGCGACAAAATGCTGACATTGGATGCGCAGCCAAATGCTGCCCATAAATGGCTGGCAAAACTGGAGGAGAAAGGCAAGCTGTCTGCTATCGTTACACAGAATATAGACGGCCTTCATCAGGCGGCAGGCAGCCGTCTGGTATATGAACTTCACGGCACTGTACATACCAATTACTGCAGGTTATGCGGCAAGTTCTACACAGCAGAAGACATCCTTAATTCCACAGGTATACCTACCTGTGAATGCGGCGGGTATATCAAACCAAAGGTTGTTCTTTATGATGAAAACCTTGATATGGATATTGTAAACCGTTCCATAAATGCCATTGCAACTGCAGACACAGTTATTGTGGCAGGAACATCACTTACAGTTTATCCTGCAGCAGGTCTGCTGCGCCATTTTGATGGCGCTAACCTTGTGTTGATAAACCGAGATTTTACCCATATGGATAGTCAGGCTGACCTGGTAATACATGGCAGTGTGGGGCAGGTGCTCAGTCAGATTGAAATCAGATAATATTAATTTTTTCTTAATATTTCAACCTTTGTCACAAATCTGTCTTTTTTATGATATACTTTAATAAAGAGGTGTAAATTATGAAAAAGCTTTTCAGATGGCTGACCGCTCTGGTTCTGGTGGCTATTCTTGCATTGGGTGTTATGGCAGTACCTGTGATAAAAGACGGCTACGATATGTATAAACAGGCTGTGGAGCAGATGCCTATACAACAGAAGGTGGACGAAATACGTGCACAGGCTTCATACACCCCTTTTGAAGAAATTTCACCGGTATTCACAGATACACTGTTACAGTCAGAAGACAGGCGATTTTATTATCATTTTGCAATAGACCCTCTTTCTCTTATCCGTGCAGTTGCAGCCAATACCATACGGGGCAGATATATTCAAGGTGGCAGTACCATTACCCAGCAGCTGGCAAAGAATATGTACTTTTCTTTTGAAAAACAGATGAGCCGCAAAGTGGCAGAGCTTTTTGTTGCATTCCAGCTGGAAAAACTATATTCAAAAGAAGATATATTGTCCCTGTATTGTGCGCTGGCATATTTTGGCCAGAACTGCTATGGTGTAAAGGAAGCAGCAGGCTATTATTACAATGTTGAGCCGTCACAGCTGAATGAACAGCAGTCAGAAGAACTGGTGCGGGCGCTGAAAGCACCAAGCGTGTACAATCCGTCCACAATGAAAAAAGGATAAAGCATCTGCATTCTCGGGGGTCCGTAGAACAGTAAATCCGACCTATGAATCTAATCATAGGTCGGATTTTTAAATGATGCACTGGTGCGGCGCAAAACCGCACATCGCACGATACTCCCGACAGGAGAGTATAGAAGTGCGCCCTTGTGACTGTTCGATAAACCTAAATTGGCTTATTTCTTTTTATAAAACACAAATGCTCCACACAAGCATCCGCCAGCCAACAGCAGCGAGGACAACCAACCTTCATGCGTGTTGACTATATGGTTAACTGTGCCTGCCAGAAAGCAGCAAGCTGCTATTACAAATAGGGCACAAAGAATCTTGTTAATTTTCATAATCATTGTCTCCTTCGTCAAATTCATGCTGGTCTGTTAATATATTATCACATGAAATCAACTTATACAAGAACAGGCACAGCAGATGGATGAACTGCTGTGCCTGATAACTGTTTTATGAACACCCGCTTATCTGCAGGTGCTTTTATTTTTATAAGATTATTGATATTATTTTTTATTTATGTTAAAATAATATGGTTATGTTTATTGATGTTTAACTTATATATTTTATTCGGAGGCATTCGTGAAAGATTATATAAATCAGATAGAAAAAAGACGTACCTTTGCTATCATCTCTCACCCTGACGCTGGTAAAACCACACTTACAGAAAAACTGCTTCTCTACGGTGGTGCTATCCAGCAGGCGGGTATTGTTAAAGGTAAAAAAGGTGCAAGAGCAGCTACTTCAGACTGGATGGAAATTGAAAAGCAGCGTGGTATCTCTGTTACTTCTTCCGTTATGCAGTTCAACTATGACGGCTACTGTGTAAACATTCTTGATACCCCTGGTCACCAGGACTTCTCTGAAGATACTTACAGAACTCTTATGGCTGCAGACAGCGCAGTTATGGTTATTGACGCCGCAAAAGGTGTTGAAGCCCAGACCAAAAAACTGTTCAAAGTTTGTACAATGAGAAATATCCCTATTTTCACTTTCATCAACAAAATGGACCGTGACTCACAGGATCCATTTGACCTGCTGGAAGAAATTGAAAATGTTCTGGGCATTCAGACATATCCTATGAACTGGCCAATCGGCAGCGGTAAGGAGTTCAAAGGCGTTTATGACAGACACCGTCAGGAAATCCTTGCTTTCCAGCACGATGGTAAAATAGGTGTAAACCAGGCACAGGTAATCACTGCAAAACTGGGGGATGCACAGCTGGATGACCTTATCACTCCGGAACTGCATTCAACTCTTTCTGATGATGTTGAACTGTTGGACGGCGCAGCATATGACTTTGACCAGGAAATGATAAACACAGGTAAGCTGACACCTGTATTCTTTGGTTCAGCTCTTACAAACTTTGGTGTGGAACCATTTATCAAAGAATTCCTTGCACTTACCACATCTCCTCTGGCACGTCATTCCTCCATTGGTATGGTGGAACCAAAGGAAAAAGAAGAATTCTCTGCTTTTGTTTTCAAAATTCAGGCCAATATGAACAAAGCGCACCGCGACAGAATCGCTTTTATGCGTATAGTAAGCGGTAAATTTGAAAGAGGTATGGACGTCTTCCACGTACAGGGCGGCAAGAAAGTGCGCCTTTCACAGTCCACACAACTGATGGCCAGCGAAAGGGAAACTGTTGATGAAGCCTATGCAGGCGATATCATTGGTATTTTTGACCCGGGTATTTTCTCCATCGGTGATACAATCA
>CAZYSS010000037.1:14010-20272 GCA_964649845.1 uncultured Oscillospiraceae bacterium | reverse complement strand
GTCCTGTGATTCTTCCGAGTTTAAGAAACTGACAAACAACTGATACATCATATCATTCTGATTCATGTTATGAGCATCACTGATATATTTACAAATGGTGGTAATGACTGAACTGAAATCTAAATATTACATCGCCAGCCCTCCTTCCTGAAAAGTAGTCAATTTGCGCTCAATCGGCGCTCAATGAACCTTTGACAGATTCTTGATAAGATGATACCACGAAAGAAGTTACGCAGTATCCCAACAATATTATAGCAAAAATTGCCATCTTTTGAAGTAGGAAAACAGGCGTTATAAGTTGGGAATAGCGGACAACTTCTCTCTCATAGACTGAAATACCGAGGGAGGTGCGTGGTATCGCAAGAAAGAGTGCTCCAATCAATGTAATTGTCCATTATCCGAAAACCATAGAGGGTCAGCGTGAATTGGCAGAACGTGTTGCCGGTGTCCACGCAGATATGGTCAATCAGCATATTAAAAAACTGAATTGTCCTTCCAATCAGAAGGTACAGCTTCTGGATGCGGTTATCAAATCCGCATCCAAAGAGAAAGCAGGCGACCAAACTCTGTAAGTTTGAACACCTGCTTTTTTCTATACCTTGATTTTATCTTTGAAATATTTGTTTCAGGGATTGATATTCATTCGTTTCTGGTCAGCTTCCCATGCTCGAAGCAAATTCGGATCAATCCCCATTAACCGGGCGAAAGGCTTTTTCTTCAGTCCAAGGCTTTCACGATATTCACGTATCAGTTTCTTTTGCCCTTTATATAAGAAGCGATTGTAATCATCAAGTAGATCATCAACCGGAACCTGGTAGAGTTCTGCCAACTTGTCCACGATTTCTTTCGGATAGCGGTCTACATATTCAACCTCAAAGTCTATATAATGCCCTCTGGATATGCCAATTATTTCCACAACCTCTTTCTGCATCAGTCCCATGTGATGACGGCACCAACGGAGCCTGTCCTGCACATTCAGTATGTCTTCATAATTCTGATACTGCTGATTGAACAACTGCGCTTCCAACAGCCTGCGAGGGGCTATCAGTTGGAAACTATGAATATACATAGGTGCATACCTCACATAGCCGTCCGAAGTGGAGCAAAGGATGTAAATATTCCCGGAAACATATGCCAGAATACGCCATTTTGGTAATTTTCCGCTCTGAGGGGATTGATTTGGAACCATAAACGCATCCGTGAGAGGATAGCATTTTCTATGCATTTTGAGGCATAGGTGGAAAAACGGGTGTTTTTATCATATGAAAAGCTCTGCACAGCTTTGATAAGACCGATTGTACCTATGCTGATTAAATCTTCATTATCCTGAGGATTGTTATAATACTTTTTGGCAACGTGGGCCACAAGGCGGAGATTGTGTTTTATAAGATTATCTCGGGCAGACATATCTCCGTTATGGTATTTTTCAAACTCCTGTTTTTCTTCTTTATCCGTAAGTGGTCTTGGTAATGTGCGGCTTTCCAGATGCAGTGAAAGCAACAGCATTTTTCCCATTATAAGTGACAATAAAGTTGATAACATAGTTTCCCTCCCCTGTATTTATTTAATTTTATTATCAGGGCAATAAAAAAATACCCCGTAAAATACGGGGTAAAATTTATAAAATTACAGGTACAGGTTTGTCTGTTTCCAGTGTGTCCGGTGTAACTTTACAGCTGTATGCCAGTATATCCACACCTGCTGCACGAGCTTCTTTCAATGCCTGGCCAAACTGTGGGTGGGTATCATAATTTGGGGAAAAGCTTTTTACATTTTCCATCTGTATCACAAAGAAAATCTGTCCTTTGTAACCGTTTTGCACAGCATCAATCAGGCTATGGATATGCTTTATTCCACGTTCAGTTGGCGCATCCGGAAAACGCACATGACCATCTTCCTCAAGAGTTACCCCTTTGACTTCTGTAAAGATTTTTTCTTCACCATATTCTATATAGCAGTCAAAACGGGAATCCTTGTAGGTCTTTTCTTTTTTTATGAAAGCACCTGGGTACTGTTTTTTGGCCCATTCTGCAAACACAACGTTTGGTGCCTGGGAATCCATATTGATTACCCTGTCGCCTTTTATTACAGAAATAAGATCGTATTGGGTTTTGCGGTTTGGATTATCTGAATACTGCAGAAAAACTGTGCATCCCGGTACAAGCAGTTCTTTGCAACGGCCTGTGTTTTTAACGTGTACTGTATGTTCTGTGCCGTCTATATTTACTTTTGCTATAAATCTGTTGGGGCGTGAAATAAATTCGCCCTGCACAATATTGTTATATTTCATATTACTTCGGTATTGCTCTGAGAACAGCCTGTAATGTACCAAAGGCTGCTTTGTAAATATCTGTATCTGAATAAAGACCAGAAAATTCCTGTGGATTAATCATAAAACCATATTCCATAAGGACACTTGGCGCTATATCTGTGCGTGTTACATAGTAATAGCCTGTATATGCACCTCTGTTTTGTCTGCCTGTGGCAGCAGAAATATTTTCACACATCAGCTGTGCCAGATTTTCACTCTGGTGTGTGAAAAAATAGCATTCACTGCCGCTGACTTTGGTGGAATTATATGAATAGTCCATGCTGTTGTGGTGGACAGCTATAAACAAATCAGGTTTGTACTGTCTGATAAGGTTTCTGCGGTCATCAAGTGTGGGGAATGAATCATCTTCCCTTGTCATAATAACATCGGCACCATACTGCTGCAAAACAGCTTTTGTGGCCTGTGCAACGGCAAAATTCAATTCTTTTTCCAACGGGCCATTTATAGATGCTGCACCCAGGGCGCCGCTGTCTTTACCGCCATGGCCCGCATCCAGCATAATTGTTATGCCTTCCAGCGGTTTGTCACCTGATGCCAGATGAGGTGTATGCTTGAGATAAATGACAAACTGACCATTTTCAGCTTTCACATCATATCCCCACAACGGCAGGTTTTCATCGAAAAACAGAGTAATCTCTGTACCGCCATCGTGATGATTTACAGAATATGATTTGTAGAAATCAGACTGTGGCAGTTTAATGTCATTTACCTGTGTATCTATAAACAGAAGTGTCAGCTTTTCTGCTGAATATTCAGAAATAACAGCCGGGGTATTGTTTACAGTTATATAAAGCTGTTCGTCCTTGTTTTTCAGCTTTTCCAGATGCGCTGCAGTAATCACTGGTGTTTCATACTGTGTATATGAGGAAAAATCTGTTTCTGAATCTTCCTCAGCAACAAAACCTACAGTGATTTCCGGCAGGATTTCCACTTTGGAAGCCAGCACATATCCTCCATTGGACAGTTTGTAGGCATATGTCTTGTAGCCGCTGCGTGTTGTTTCCACACTTTCTGTCACAATCAGCTTTGTACCCTGTTCAAGGCCTGCAATAATTGCAGAATCATCGTCAGGGTCTGAAAGTACGCTGGTAAGCTGACCTGTGGTCTGTACAATGCGGCCATATGCAAGATAATCTGTTTCATCCCACGGAGCTTCATATTTTACACCTGCGGATTCATACACTTTTCTGGTTACCGTAAATTCTTTGCTGCTGCCATTCTGGCTGACTGTAAAAGAAGTATCTCCTTTTTCAAGTTCAAAGAAAACGCCAAAGCTGCCGTCCTGTGCTGTGGCATATTCAGTGCCGTTTATGTTCACAGTGCCCGGTTGTGCTGTGCCTGTGATAAAAATACCTGAATAATATGTGGTAACATCCTTTGTGGGATATGTCACTGTAAACTGATTGTTTACAGACATATTGAACAGCGGCAGAGCTGTATTTTTCTCAAGGGTGGTTGTCAGCAACAGGTTTTCTGCCTGCCCGCCTGTGTAATTGCACACAACGGCACCATCCAGCTGTGAAAAATTGGTAAGCAGATACATATCGCTGGCAAGTGACTGGGATGTGTAGTGCAGCAGTATTTTCTGGTTTATTTCCCCGCTGTTTTTTATTTTGTTATACTGTTCATAGCCCAGATTTTCACAGATAAAACCATCTGCATCTGATGAACTGTATTGATACACAGTGTTGGCATCTGCCTGCAGAAAAAGTTCTGCTTTTGCTGTATGGCAGATTGAAGCAACTTCAGCCAATATGTCCTTGTCTGCAGAAAAATTATCAAGAACAATGGCAACAGCGGAATAATTGTCACACAACTGATTTACAACAGATAAAACATCATTATCATTAAACCGGGAACAGTCAACAGCCAGATAAAGCTGTATTTTCTTTCTGGCCAAGGCTTTTTTAAGCTGCATTACAATATTATTTTTTTCAAAACTTTTATTGCCTGAAAGTATATTCTCCAATCCATCAAGAGGTGCTATGCTGTTTTCACCATTGTTCACTTTCAGGATTGCCGTATTGATACCGTTGCTTTTGAAATACTTTGCAGTATTGTCTACAAAATCCTTTGTAATCAGACTGGCATCTGCAGTTATTTCAATTTCGGCAGCCGTATATGGAAGCTTCCTGACTTTGAAACGGGTATTGGAATTGAGCACAAAAACAGCAGCACACGCTAAAAGCAGCAATGTGCAGGTAGTGTATATAAATGCCAGCTTTTTTCTTTTTTTCATTTAATCACCTCTTGATAATTATATTATCAGTAATTTGTGAACTTGCTGATATATGAAAGTGAAAATTAAATGACAGAATTATTATTTTATATTCACAATCTGTTAACTATTAAAAAAGTCTACATATTCATACTCTCTTTTAGGCATTACAGTCGGAGTTTCTCCTTTTTCCAATGCATAAAGATTGTTTGCTATACGAACAGGAATAGATTCATTTTCATTTTTTATAAAGCTAAGTAAACAACTTTTGTACTCATCAGGTGTATCCTGATATAAATCTGTTACTTCTGCCATTACTCTGTATATGTCCGAACATTTTTTGACAGAAGGCGTTGTCATAATACTTTCTGGTCTGTTGCGGTAATATCTGAAAACCGGGAATTCCCCGTATATTGTATTTTGTGAAAAAACAGTTCCTGTCATACTGAACAACTGATCTTCATAATACATTCCCTCTTTAAAACTCATATTATTTTCTTCGAGGAAACTTCTGCGCCATACTTTGCTTGAAACAGAAAAGCTTACATCACAACATAGTCGGGCTTCCTTCGTAGAGTTTTCACTGTTTGACAGACGATATCTGTCTCCATTACCGGCATCCTGATAACCTAAAAAAACAATATCTGGAGATGATTCTCCGATAAGATCGTCTATTTTCCAAAGAACGTCCTTATCGTACAGTTCATCATCTCCATCCAGGAAAATGATATATTCGCCACTTGCCCTGTTTAATGCAATATTTCTTGGTTTTGCCGCTGTGCCGCTATTAACTGGTGTGCTTAAAACAGTAATTCGTTCATCATTATATTTATTGATATTAATCAAAGTATTGTCTGTTGAGCAATCGTCAACTACTATCAGCTGATAATCTTTAAATTCTTGCTGTAAAATGCTTTTCAGCGCACGTTCTACATAATTTTCAATATTATATGCGGTTACAATAATCGAGAATCTGTTTTTTTTCATAAGTTTTCTCCTTTCAGACTTTAATAAATATTTCTCTATTATAATTTTAGTCTTCAAGATGTGTGTAAAAAATGGAAAACCAGTGAAAAAAACAATGATATATGCATATCTGTGTTAGATTCAATTAACAAACATGAAAATTATTTACCATTTACGTAAGTCTGTACATCAACTTTCTGATTGATAAAATCAAGATGATATATGCTGCTGTCCCCTTTTTCATACAGCCAGTCCACAACTTTTGACGGAGTAATCTTTATTACCACCTCTGTGTCCACTGTGGAATACATTTCATAGCTTTCAGGGTGATGCTTTTTCATAAGCGCGGCAAATTTTTCATTGGCGGCATCCAGAGGGTGGCCACAGAACTGTGCAACGCCTTCTATCTGTGTGGCATTTTTTACCAGTGCAACCCTTGGGTTGTTCAGCAGCTGGTCATATTTGGCAAACTTTTTGTCTGTCTGCATCCAGATTGCATCATCAAACACAAGGCAGGTCATAGTGCTGGCCATAGGACAGTCATTCAGTGATGTAGCAAGAACCATATAGCAGGTTTCGCCCAGTCTGTCAAAAAATTCCTGTTTCTTTATTTCAAAATCCATATTCACACACCTCTTTTATATAGATAAATTTTATCATTTGACAGTGATAAAGTAAATAGCAGTTGAGAAATTGAAAAAAGAATCAGATGCATCATGGAGTGATCAAAAGCATTGTGATGAATG
>CAZYSS010000037.1:0-14000 GCA_964649845.1 uncultured Oscillospiraceae bacterium | reverse complement strand
GGTCACCGCGGCTGGGCTTCCCTTACACCGGAAAATACAATCCACGGTTTTAAAATGGCACTGGAAGATGACAGAGTATGGGCAATTGAATGCGACGTGCATCTGACAAAAGACAAAAAAATTGTAGTTGCACACGACCCTAAACTGGGCAGAACCTGCAATGGCACAGGATGGATCAGCGAACATACTTACGAAGAACTGCTGCAGTATGACTTTGGCGGCTGGTTTGGCGAAGAATTCAAGGATACAAAAATTATGCTGTATTCAGAACTGCTCCAGCTGATTGGCGGCAAAAAGAGACTGGTTTGTGAAATCAAATCTGAATTTGGCTTCAATGATGAAATTGTTCCATATCTTCTGGAAGAAAGCAAAGGTGTGCCACACGATATGCTGTGCTTCAAATCCTTTGACCACAGATTGATGAAAAAGCTGGCTGACGCTGGCTGTACATATGATATGGGTCTGCTGTTTATGGACAAGGCATACGGCATTGTAGAAGAATGCAAAGCTTGTGGCTGTAACTTTATCTCCATGCTGTATTACAACTATGACCAGGAAATTTTTGACGAACTGAAAGCAGCAGGCATTGACTGCTATGCATGGACAGTTGATACAGTGGAAAATGCTGATTTTATGTACAAATGTAACAACCACGAAGTAGCTATCATCACAAACAAACCGCAGCTGTTCTGGGAGTATTGATATGATTTTTTTAACCTCCAATGGGCTGACAAGTGAAAAGCTGCAGGCGGAATTCAGGACTGCAACAGAAGGTAAAGGCAAAAAATGCGCCATAATCCCTACTGCCATGGAAAAGGATAAAGACAGGGACATATGGTTGGAAGAAACAAGGACTGAACTGGTGCAATTTGGTCTGGAAAGTGAAATGTTTTATTTCGGGCAGGATGAAAATGAAAAACTGCTGGAATATGATGTGATTTATATCTGCGGCGGCAATGTTTTCTATCTTATGCAGATGATAAAACAATGTTGCGCAGAACCTGTACTGACGCAGGCCGCAAAAGAAAAGGTGGTTGTGGGTGTGTCTGCAGGCAGTCTGATAATGCAGAAAGACCTGGAGCTGATTCGTGACCTTATTCCAAGAATGAATAAACGTGTAAAGCTAAAAGACTTGACAGCACTTGATTTAACCAACAATATCGAACATTTACCTCATAAAACCCGATATATAGGCATAATTGATGCTTTTGAAAAGCGCGTAAAGACCTATGAACGCAAAGTAGGGCACAAGGTTATCTGTCTTGAAGACGGTCAGGGTATAATTATTGATGGAGAAAATCACAGAATAATTGAATAGGAAAAGGCCCACATAAGTGGGCCTTTTTGATTATTTAAGATATATTTTCATTGCTTCATACAGGAAGTCTGCACAGCCTGGTGCGATTTTTTCATAATATTCCCTGAATCTTTCGTCCTGTGTATACATCCGGCACAGGCCAAGATGAGCTTCTTTTGAATAGAAATTCCAGTAATGGCCCAGCCATTCTTTGTGCAGTGCACAGGCTTTCTGCGCAAGGTCTGACTGTGGGTTTCCCTGTTCAGTTGCAGACTTTAGTGTAGCATTCAGCAGTGCTGTCAGTTCTTCCAGATTGTTCCACTGGTCCTGTGTCAGTTCCAGTATTTTTCTGTTTGTGGCATCCACAGCTTCATCACCATATTTTTCTCTGGCTTCTGCGCCGTATTTTTCTTCGTTATTATGGATTAATGTTTCCTTGAATGCTGCAAATTTTTCTTTGTCAGACATTTCTGTTTCTCCTTTCATATGCATTATAGTTCTGTTTACATTATCAATAAGCTTATCAATTTTATCTCTCTGCTTTTTCAGTCTTTCAAGATGACTGTTCATTGCGGTCAGCCGGTCAAAGCTGTCCGAATTTACAATCTGCTTTATATCTTCCAGCTCCATATCAAAGCTGCGGTAGAACATAATCTGCTGCAGTTTATCCACCTGCTGTGAAGAATAATATCGGTAGCCGTTCTCCCCTTTTTCCCGTGGCAGCAATAAACCGATTTCTTCATAATATCTCAAAGTGCGGCTGGATACCCCTGCCAGCTTTGCCAGCTGCGATATAGAATATTTCATACAATCACCTTTCAAAATAAAAACCTGTATACCGGTATGATTACAGTATACAGGTTTACGCAACGTAAATGTCAATATGTAATTTTAAAATTCTTCTGATTTTTTTGGAGAAAGTCTGTTCATCAGTTCAGTACCTGCCATAATACCCCACCATATGCCTACAGCATCTTTGAGTGTATATATAAGCTGTGAATTTACAAGCTGCCAGTCAGCATTCAATGCCGCAAGGAACAGTTTGTACATTGCACCTCCCGGCCCCATACAGTATATAACCGGTATTATTATAAACAAATAGCTGTGAACACCTCTGCGATGAAATATCCCCACCAGAACTGACGCTATCAGACCAGCAAGCAAGCCTGCTGTAAATGTATATCCCATACCATTAAGAGTATTAAAAACATAACTTGCACAGAAAGCAGGGATGAAAATATATGGGAGAAGATTAACTTTTGTATTTCTCAACACTGCAAGACCGCAGCTTACACAGGCTGAAAAGAATGCAATCTGTAACATATCAAGCATTAGTCACCCCCGTAAGTTTCATAGCAATAAATACAGCAACAGCCAGAAAAACAGACACAAGCAGCGATGTAAGAATTTTCTTTCTTCCTGCTGCTGTGCCAGAGGTACACAAACCTTCAATAAGCATGGCACCTGCTGCAACAGGAGGTATCATAGAACCGATAACAGTCATTGCATCAGAACTGATAAATGATGTATTATGATAAACAGCAATGATAAACAATGCAGCAAACATAGCACCTGCCGCCCTGCAGATATAGGTAGGCAGTTTAGTTTTTTCTGCCATTACAGTAATCACACCAAGTATGACGCCTGAAACCGCGCATATTGCCATATCCTGTAACGAAAGCAGATTTTTACCTGCCCAGCATAATGCCATAAGAGTATATGTCATAACAATAAGCCTGTCAGGATGTTTTGTTTTATCCATAAGTTCCCCCTGTAAAGATATTCACATTTATCTTATAATTAATGGGATAATTTGTCAATTAAACAAGAAAAATATTTATTTGCGTGTCTGTTTATGGTATGATATAGCTATCAAACAAAGAGGAAAGCAAATTGAAACAAATTTATATAACCAAAAACGAAAAAAGCCTGTCTGCTTTTATATTGGATAAATACCCTATGATAAAAACCGGTACGCTGAATAAATTTCACCGTACCAATAAAGTAAAGGTAAACGGAAAGAAAGTTCCACTAAACGCGCCGCTGAACAAAGGTGATGTGATAAATTTATACATTGATGATATATATTTTGAAAAGTTGAAACCCGAAACAGCTTTTAAATTCAGCAATAAAAACATAGAAATCATTTATGAAGATGAAAACCTGCTGGTAGTGAACAAGCCTGCAGGTATAGCTGTAATGGATGATGACTGGCAGAATTATGATACACTGATAAACAGGGTTAAAAATCATTATTATGTAAATGCCATTGATTGTTCCCCTGCCCTGTGTCACAGACTGGACACAGGCACAAGCGGACTGGTATTACTGGCAAAAAACCGGGAGTTTTTACAGTTTATGCTGGATATGTTTAAAAACAAAGAACTGGAAAAAGAATATATCTGTGTTGTAAAAGGTATACCAAAGCAGAAAAATGCATTGCATACAGCCTGGCTGACCAAAAATGCGAAACAGGGTTATGTGACAGTTACTCCAAAAGCTAAAAACAACACCAGCAAGGAAATTAGAACACAGGTACAGCTTATAGAAAGCTATGGGGACTATTCCCTCCTTAAAATTGGTCTGATTACCGGTCGCACACACCAGATAAGAGCACATCTTGCCTATCTTGAAATGCCTGTGCTGGGTGACAGCCGTTATGGTATAAACAATCTGAACAGGCAGCTGAAACTGAAATACCAGACGTTGTGCAGCAGAAAAGTTAAATTTGGCAATATTGATGACAAACGTTATTCTTATCTGTCAGAAAAAGAATTTATCTGCCCTGACCCCTGGTTTGTGGACAGTTTTTATAAAAGAGAGTTCTGAAAAATCGGTGCTTTTGCACCGATTTTCTCTTATTGGATAAAATATTATTTTTATTGCAATTATATCAATTTGGTAGTATAATTTTATTTTGTGAGATAAATAATGTTATTCAAAAAATAAAATATATAAAGGAGAATTATTGTGAGTATTAAAAGTAGATTTGCTGCTAAAGATATGACAGAAGGTTCCATTTCAAGCCGTATTATGGAATTTTCTATTCCAATGTTGCTTGGTAATATAGCACAGCAGCTTTATAACACCGCTGACTCTGTAATTGTTGGTCACTATGTTGGTGACAATGCTCTTGCAGCTGTAGGCAGTGCAAGCCCTATCCTTAACCTACTGCTGGCTCTGTTTGTTGGTATTTCCACTGGTGCCGGTATCGTTGTTTCCCAGAGTTACGGTGCAAAAGACAGAAAACGTCTTACAGTAAGTGTAGGCACTTGTCTGTCCCTTTCCCTGATTGCAACAGTGGTTATTATGATTGTTGGACCTATGATTACAATGCCGATGCTGGAAATGCTGGGCACACCTGAATCCATCATTTATTGGTGTTCCGACTATCTGAAAATCTATTTCTACGGTATTATCGGTTTCTTTATGTACAATATGCTGTCCGGTATTCTGCGTGGCATGGGCGACAGTGCCTCTGCGCTGATTTACCTGCTGATTGCTGCCGCACTGAACGTTGTGCTGGATATTATCTTTGTTGCAAACTTTGGCATGGGCGTACCTGGTGTTGCTCTGGCCACAGTTATTTCTCAGGCTATTTCCGCTGTTTTCTGCTATATGAAACTGGCAAAAATGAGCGACACATTTGATCTCGGTCTGCATACTATCAGACTGGAACCTGTTATGGCTAAAAATATTATCAAAATTGGTGTTCCATCCGGTATCACACAGGCTATTATGGCTATGGCCGGTATGGTGGTGCTGAACCTGACAAATGCAATGGGCGAAATGGTTATTGCATGTAACGTTATCATTATGCGTGTTGACGGTTTTGCTATGATGCCAAACTTTACATTTGGTCAGGCTATGTCTGTTTACACAGGCCAAAACGTAGGTGCAGGCAAACTGGACCGCGTACACGACGGCGTAAAAGAAGGTCTGAAAATTGCTGTTACATTCTCTACAGTTATTACAATATGTCTTGTTCTGTTTGGTAAAGTGCTGTTCGGCTTCTTTACAGACACACCGGAATTGATTGACCTGGCTGTAAGAATGATGAGAATCATGGCTGTTGGTTACATCTGCGTATCTGTAACACAGATTTTGGGCGGTGTAATGCGCGGTTGTGGTGACACAATGACACCAATGTGGGTTTCAATGATTCAGACAATCCTGCTGCGTGTTCCTTTCGCATACGCTGTAGCTTATCTTACAAGAAGTGCTGAATATCCTCATGGTCAGCCAATTGCTCTGTTTGGCTCACTGATGTTCTCATGGACTGTAGGTATGATTATTTCCATTATTGCATTCCGTATGGGCAAATGGAAAAAGAAAATCGGATATTAATTTTCAAATTAAAAATCCCTTTCCATTCAGGAAAGGGATTTTTTTATTATGTAATTTCACAATAATCTGTTGATAGTTCCACAAGAATTTCAAAATAATTTGCAATGTATTCCCTGTCACCACCAATAAGCTTTACGGTATTGTAGTCCACAATTTCAATATCCGGTGACAGATAAAAGCTTTTTACTGTTTCCACGCCTTTGCCTGTATTGATAACTTTGACAAGGCTTCCGTTATTGTCCAGAACAGCAAGTTTGTAGTCATAAGAGGTAATTGAATAGCCATCTTCAAAAAATACAGCAAGATATGAGCCATCTTCTTTCCTGTAAACATCACACAGATATATAGACTGACCTTTGGAAATATCTGTATATGGCAGTTCTTCTGCCATACTGTACAGCCAGTTGCCTTTATAATCAGTAAGGATATAGTCATCTGACATATGTATAAATATGGTTCCGTCCGGGTTAAAACCTGCATTATGTGCAGTGCCGTTACATATAAACATACATTTTTCGGTCTGATTGTCGTAAAGTACAGTTCTTGTAGGATTATACAAAGACACATTATATTTTAAAGACCATATTCCATCAGTTGATGTGACTGCGGTTTCATAGTTTTTAATCATATCTGCTGTAATGTTATATGATATATCAGCTTTATGATTTTGTGTATCTATGTTCAATGTCATAGCTGTTTTATCACAAACAGCTGTGATTTCTGTGCAGGAAGCGTTGCTGGCAATATCAAGCCGTTCTTTATCCTGCCCGAATTCTGATGATATTTTTCTGCTGTCAAAGCAAAAAGCATCTGTGATTATGTTATTTTCTTCTATTACAACATAACATCTGTCCTGTTGTGCATAAACATCTGTATTTGAATATACAGATATTGTTCTGTTGCCGACAGTATGGCTTAATACAGGATATACCCGGTAGATTTTATTTTCACTTAAATCAGCAATAAATGAATTTTCATTCTCAAAATAAATGTAATCTTCAGATACTCTGATTTTTCTCTGCCCATAAAAACTGTAGGCAAGATTATTTTCAATACTGCTGTTTTCCGACTGGTTTTGCCTGTGAACCAGCATATTTTTATATCCTGCAGTATATTTGTGTTTCAGATTGGACAAGCTGTCAAAAACAGCCAGACCTTCTTCTGTTACAGCAGAATATACAGCTATGTATCCATCATCATATGATGTGCAGCAGAGAAAAATACTGTCAGCTTCATCTGTTATTGTACCTATGCTGACATCATCTGATACCTTGTCCAATGTGCCGATATCATAAAACATCAGGTTGTCCAAAGCGGTAATAATGAGAACATCTCCGACAATTGTGGCAGATGGATAACAGATATGCAGATTTGATATATCTGTAATATTATCTTTCTGACTGACAGGATATGTATAGTCCACAGGGCATTCCACGTCGAGAAAGATTTCTTTTTTTCCGTTATTTACAACAAGATTTACAAATATGGCGTCATCAGTAATTTTTACAATCTGCGGTGATAATGCTATACCCCGCTGTTCAAATATTGTAATATCATCAATATGAATAAAGGAGGTCATATCTGTTTTTTTTGCATATTTTATTATGGAAGCAACAGCTTTTTCGCCTAAAGATGTATCAATCTGATATGTATCATTTACTGTTTCCTGTAATTCCTGTTGCGGAACAGATGAAGATGGTATATCTATATTTGCATCGCCACAAGAAGTAAAAAGACCGACTGTTATAAACAGGAACAACAATATCCTTTTCATTCAATCACCTCAAACTGATTATAACATATATTGGCTTTCCTATAAAGTTAAAATAACCCAAAAAGGCTGTAGATTTAATACAGCCTTTTTATTATTTATTATTGCATTTTAACATCGAAATTGGTAGAATATAATTAGGTATGTATGCAATATGCATACTTTAAGATGGTAATTATATAATTCGAAAGGATAATTATTATGGCAAAAAAATTTCACGAAAACTGGGATAACTGCAGTACAATTATCGTAGGTAAAAATGCTTCTGTGACAGGCAAAGTTCTGCTGGGCCACAACGAAGACGATATGAACTGCGTTGTTCAGACACACGTTGTTCCAAGGATGGAACACCCAGAAGGCGAAGTGCTGACATTTGACGACGGCGATGCAGTAGTACCACAGGTTCCTGTAACATGGGGCTATATGTGGAGCGAACTGCGTTGCCCAGGCGGCGAACCATTTGCTGATGGTTTCGTAAACGAATGGGGCGTTGCAGTTGTAACTGATAGCTGTGTTTCCACAAAAGAAAGCACACAGCCATACACAGGCGGTCTTGGCTACGGTATGAGAAGACTGATTGCTGAAAGATGTAAAACAGCAAGAGAAGGTGTGCAGGTTGTTGCACAGCTGATGAAAGAATTCGGCTACCGTTCAACACGTTCCTACCACATCGTTGACAAAGACGAAGGTTGGGTGGTACAGCTGACAGTTGGCAATAACTGGGTAGCAAGAAGAGTTGGCGACGATGAAATCTACTACATTCCAAACTGGTTGACAATCCACGAAGTTGACTTTACAGACACAGAACACAAAAACTTCTACTGGTCTGAAGATGTAGTTGGCTACGCTATCCGCAACGGCTGGTACACACCTGCAGTTGAAGGCGATTATTCCGACTTTGACTTCTCTGCAGCATACCAGGGCACAGGCAGTGACGTTAAATCCAACTTTGACCGTTCCAACATTGCATGGGGCAAAATTACAGGCGGCGAACCAATGCCATACCGCACATTCTCTATAAAAGCTCCAAGAAAATTCTGCAAAGAAGATCTGAAAGACATTCTTCGTTCACATGGTCCAGAATGGCCAGAACTGTATGCAGCAGACAATGCAGCTACACCTCATCAGTTCTACGGTGTATGCCGTGACACAACAATCGAAAGTATGGTTGTTGAATTCCAGGATGATGCTGACCTGACAACTGTATGGAGAACAACTCTCCGTCCTTGTGTAAGCCCATATCAGCCATGGTTCCCAGCAATCACATCTTCACCAAAAGGCTGGTACTGGCTGGACATTCCTTCCACACAGTTTACACACCTGAAACCTGTTGCAGACGATTTCAAATATCATGGCGACAGAGCATACTGGGCATTCCATATGCTGAACATGACAATGGAAATGAACTACAGCTTCGGTAAAGAAATGCTGGATAAAGAAATTGCAAAAGTTGAAGCTGAATGGGATGTTATCGTTCCAGCAGTCAGAGAAACATATGCAAAACTGAAAGAAACAAACCCAGAATACGCAAAAGCATACCTGACAGACTTTGTACATAGCCAGGCAGCTAAAATGTGGGATTGGGCAGACCAGATGACTCTTGCTATCGTTGACAAAAAAGACAAGGAAAGCAAAGTTGAATGGAGAAAAAAACTGTAATATAAAATAATTTATCCGGCAGGTACTTCCTGCCGGATTTTTATTTTGATTTTTCAATTTTATGCTTGTGTAAACATCAGCTATAATATATAATATATTAATATTAAAAAATATGAATCAAGGAGAGAACTTCTATGACATTGATGGAAACTCTTTTCGGCACTACACTGATTACAGCTGACAACACCTGGGGTCTGCTGGGTGTTATGTGTATCACTGTTGCCCTGTCCATCTGGCTGGAACAAACATACAATTGGGCAAGCAAGGTGTCCGGTGCCATTATTGCGCTGATTATTGCAATGTTTGCTGCAAATATCGGTATTATTCCAACAAACTGTGTATTATATGATGACATCGTGTGGGGGGTAATTGTACCATTGGGTATTCCCCTTCTGCTTCTGCAGTGCAACCTGAGCAAAATCGGTAAACTGACTGGCAAAATGCTGGTGGTTTTTCTGCTGGGGGCTGTAGGTACTGTTCTGGGTGCGCTGATTGCGTTCCAGCTTATCAAAGAGCCTTATGTTGCCAACGGTGGCAATATCAGTGACCTGGCAGGTGTAGCCTCTATGATGACAGGTTCTTACATCGGCGGCGGTGTAAACTTTGCCGCTATGGCTGACAGCTGCGGGCTGAAAGGCACAGATGTGGCAGCTGCTGCAACTGTTGCTGACAACCTACTTATGGCTGCATACTTCTTTGTACTTATTTTTATCGCAGGTATGAAATGGTTCCGCAGCAAATTCAATCACCCTTATATTGACGCTGTTGAATCAGGCGTGGATACAGGCAAAACACAGGCCGCTGCTTTCTGGAACCGCAAGGACATTTCCCTGAAAGATATTGCATTCAATATTGCATATGCCTGTGCAGTTGTGTGGGCATCCAATATTATTGCCAATGTATTTGTTGGTATGGTGCCTGCTGAAGGACGTACAGCAATGCAGGACTTTGTGGCCAAATTTTTCGGCTCACAGTATGTATGGATTACAACAATCTCTGTAATCGTTGCAACTTTCTTTACAAAACAGGTTGTAGAAAAAATGAACGGTTCACAGGAAATTGGTACATATCTGATTTACCTGTTCCTGTTTGTTATCGGTGTACCGGCAAATATTATGACAGTTATCAATAAATCACCTCTGTTCCTGGTGCTGTGCTTTATTATGGTTGTTGTAAATATGGCTTTCTGCTTTATCGGCGCCAAAATATTCAATGCCACATTGGAAGATGCTATTATTGCATCCAATGCAAATATCGGTGGTCCTACAACTGCTGCCGGTATGGCAATTTCACAGGGCTGGTCTGAATTGGTTGGTCCTGCAATGCTGGTAGGTGTACTGGGTTACGTTATCGGCAACTATGCAGGCACACTGGTAGGTATTATTCTTGGAATATAATTATTCAGGCAAAATAAAATCCGCTGGAATTTGCGGGGTATCCGTAAAACAGTTAAACCGACCTATTGTTACGATCATAGGTCGGTTTTCTTGTTGTTCACAGACGCAGGAACACCTAAGGTTTCCTTGTGTTAAGGGAACTGTCAGCGCAGGTGACTGAGGAATTGACAACCCCTTCGAGCAAAATCAAAGGTTATACCCACCTCGCATTACACGGGGAAGGATTTGGTGCGGTACAAAATCGCATAATACGCACTACACCGAAGGGGGTATGGAAGTGCGCCCTTGCGTCTGTTAGACAAATATAAACTTGTATGTTTGTTAATATTTAATATGAACTGGTTTATCGTTATTATCAAACCCTATATATTCAGTTTGATTGCCGGATTGATCATATCTAAAAATAAATTCTTGGTTTGTATGAATGTGAAAGTCTATTTTCTCAGCAACTTGGCCATTTTCATAGAATGTACTAGTAACATTATGTCCTCCATCATGTGGTATATACATATATTCTTTTGAAAGAATGCCATTTATATATGTTCTTTCGCGATGTACTCCATCTTCTTGGTCAGTTACTTCACTAAGAGGTGTTCCGTTTTCATCAAATTTGGTTATAGCTGTTACTTTTATATTATTATTATCTATAAATCTTAGTTCTTCAGTTTCTATATTTCCATTTTTATAGAATGTATAAAATAACTCACTTCCATCTTCGTTAAAAACATGAGAAGGTCGTTCATTTTCATTATTATTTTGTTCGATATTAGAATTTTGTTGAGAGTTTTGAATTATTTCCATATTTGTCTCAAAACTAACATCTAATATGTTTGAACGAAAATTGTTAATCAGTTGGCTAGTAGCATCAGCTATGTTGTATGCTACAGATTCGTTTGTCTTAATTGAAAGTTTTATAACAGAATTATTTTTCACAAATCCTTTATCATAAATAGTTTTTAATAATTGATTGACACCACTTGTATATTCTGAATATAAAATATCCAATCCTTCATATGTTTTTTTGGCATCATTATTTAAACAATCAACCCCAACAATAACACCACCATTGTCAACATGAATATCAAAAGAAGGATTAATTTCTAAATGAACTAAAATATCAGATTTTAATTTATTTTCTGTACCTTGGTTGTTCGAATTAGTATCTAAACTATTCTTATTGTCATTACATGCTATTAAACCAAAACACATAAAAATAGCTAATGTAATTTTAAAAAAATTTTTCATTTAAATAACCTCCAAATTATGATTTGACTAATTACTTAGCTGATTATATCACATGGTTGTAATATGTACAAGAACACTCCCAGTGGATAATCCTACTGGGAGTGTAACTGTTTTATGAGTCCTCAGCATTATTCGGCGGATTTTTATATTATTTTTTAACTGCTGTAATGCCTTCATATGGGCGGAGAGTTACTGTATTTTCAATTTCTGTAACATCGCCATAGTTTGTCAGCACCACATTATAGCTGCCTTCAGGCAGTTTAACTTCAACAGGATAATCCTTGAAATTGTTGATAGAAATAACTGTTTCATCTTCAAAATCTCGTCTGTAGCAGAATGTGGCCTCACTGTCGATATCAAATGGTGTAACTGTGCCGTTGATAACACTTTTCAGTGTTTTTCTGACTTTCAACAGCTGACGGTAGAAGTTCAGCGGAGATTTTTCATCCTTTTCCTGTAATTCCACATTGATTTTAGTGTAGTTGCCATTTGTTTTCTGCCAAGGTGTTGCTTTTGAGAAGCCGCCATTTGCTGTGGAATCCCACTGCATAGGGCTGCGGCCGCCGTCACGGGAACGTGTGTTGAACAGATGGATCCATTTTTCTGCACTTTCGCCGCCTTCAACAACCTTTTCCTGCCACATAAATGGTACTTCAACATCGTGGAAGTCATTTACATCTGTGTAGTCCAGACTGGTCATACCCAGTTCTTCACCCTGGTAGATATAAGGTGTTCCCTTCAGCATATACATAGCATTGCCGTGCATTTTTGCGGACAGGTCGCGATATTCATCACTGTCATTACCAAAACGGGAAACGCTGCGGGCCTGGTCGTGGTTTGAGAAGAACAGTGCCAGATGGCCAAAGTCTTTCATTTCATTCTGCCAGCTGAAAACTGCATCCTTGAAAGCTTTTACATCAAATGGCAGCGGAGCAAATTTATCATAGCCATCCTGGTCAAAGTTCAGCAGTTCAAAGAGGTACAGCATATCAACTTCCGGCATATTCAGACCACAATACTGTCTTGCTGTGTCGCCGTTGATGTACGCTACTTCTGCAACTGTCATCATATTGTATGGGGCAAATACTTCCCTGTTCAGTCTGTTGAAATGCTGGTTTACCTTTGGCTTGTTGGCATAGTGTTCTGTACCAAAGCCAAATTCACTGCCCGGCATTGGCTCAACACTTGGGTAGCCCGGTTCCTTGTACAGATAGTTGATAGCATCAAGACGGAAACCGTCAACACCGTATTCTGCCCAATGCTGCATAATCTTGATAACTTCATCCACAACCTCTTTGTTTTCCCAGTTAAGATCAGGCTGTTTTTTGTGGAAGATATGCAGGTAGTATTTATTAAGGTGTGGTACATATTCCCATGCACCGCCGCCGAATACACTGGCCCAGTTTGATGGAGCGTGACCGTCTACAGGGTCTTCAAAGTAGTAGTATTTCATATACTTTTCATCCCCTGCCAAAGCTTTCTGGAACCATTCGTGTTCGTCTGATGTGTGATTGGCAACAAGGTCCAGAACAAATTTCATACCAAGCTTATGAGTATCATCAATAAGGTTTCTCAGGTCTTCCATTTTGCCGCCGAAAATTGGGTCTATTGCAAAATAATCAGCAACATCATAGCCGTTATCAGCCTGAGGACTTTTGAAAAATGGACAAACCCATACAACATCCACACCCAGGCTTTTGATATATGGCAGTTTCTGTCGGATACCCTCCAGGTCGCCATAGCCGTCATTGTTTGAGTCATAAAAGCTTTTGGGGTAAATCTGGTAAACAGCAGCGTCTTTCCACCAGTTTTTTTCTTTCTGTAAAATCATTTTCGGTTTCCTTTCTATGTGAATTTGTTTTTTATCGCTTGATTTACGGGCGGTTTGTGAACCACCCCTACGATAATAATAACATAAACTTTTGCATACAAAAAGAGCAGACTTTACCTGTGCAACATTTCAGCTTGTGCAAGGTTGTCTGCCCTTTTAATTATTAACTTAACGCTTCAGTTTTATCATTAATTCTGTGCCACGTCAACCAATTTCAAATCAGGATTCTTTTCTGTAGCCCAGTTGATATTCCACTGACTTGTAAACAAAAGCAGTTTTCTTTCTTTGAAATCTTCCAGTGCTTTTGTATCGCTGGTAATGTTCAATGAACGCAAATTTACGTCTTCATTTTCAATCCAGCGGATATACTGATATGGCAGTGACTGCATTCTGATATCTACATTGTACTCTGTTTTCAGGCGGTGTTCCAGAACTTCCAGTTGGAGAACACCA
>CAZYSS010000036.1:11284-20282 GCA_964649845.1 uncultured Oscillospiraceae bacterium | reverse complement strand
TTGTTTGTTTTGCACAAATAAAATCTGTTTCAACACAAAAGCAGGGATTTCTCCCTGCTTTTATTATTCTTATATTAAATACTATTTTTCAACAACCAGATTACCGTTTACAAATACTTTCAGAATTTTTGTGCTGATTTCCAATGGATCGCCATCTGTAATAAGAATATCAGCATCTTTGCCTTCTTCAATGGAGCCCACCCTGTCTTCTATGCCGATATGTTTTGCAGGGTTGATTGTGATAGCCTGTAGTGCGCTGAACGGATCCATACCTGCTGCCACAGCCAGACCTGCACAATGCGGCAGATGTTGCTGTGGAATCACAGGAGAGTCCGTGATGATGGAAACCTGACAGCCGGCAGCGGCCAGAACACCAGGTGTTGTCCAGCTTTTGTTGCGCAGTTCAAATTTTGATGCGCTGGTAAGTGTAGGACCAACAGCCAGAGGATATTTTTCCGCTGCCAGTTCTTCAACTATAAGATGACCTTCTGTTACGTGTTCCAGAGTCATTTTTACGCCGAATTCCTTTGCAATCCTGATTGCATTGAATATATCGTCTGATGCGTGGGCGTGAGCCTTGAGAGGCATTTCACCTTTGATTACAGGCACAAGAGCTTCCATCTTCATATCAAACGGAGGGCGCTTTGTCCAGTCGTCACCTGCGGCATCCACTTTTGCGGAGTATTCTCTGGCTTTGAACAGCATTTCGCGCAGTTTTGCAGATGTGGACATTCGTGTGGAGTTGCCTTTGTCACGGTAAACGCGTTTTGGGTTTTCGCCAAATGCACATTTCATTGCAACCGCATCTTTAACCACCATATCATCACTGCGGCGACCCACAGTTTTTATTGCCACAAAAGTGCCGCCAAGAACATTGGCAGAACCGGGACCTGTGCAGACAGTGGTAACACCGCCTTCCACAGCCTGACGGAAGGCCGGGTCCATGGCTTTGATGCCATCTATGCCGCGCATCTGTGGGCAAGCTATGTCATTCATTTCGTTGTAGTCCATACCTTCATAGCCAATACCATAGCCATCCAGACCGATATGGCCATGAGCTTCAACAAAACCGGGATATATGCGCAGACCTGTTGCATCCACAACATCTACATTCTCACCTTCCGGAATATCTTTATCTATTTTTACAATTTTGCCGTTTCCCACAAGAATATCCGCTTTTATCGGCTGTGGGTCTATGGAATTGTAAACAGTGCCGTTTTTAATAAGAATCATACAGGTTTCCTCCATTATATATATTATATATATTATAAATATTTTAACATATTATATATATTATTTCCATTTTGGAAAATCACAAAAAATTTTTATCTGTTTTGTATGAGAAAAACAAAAGGCTCCCCTAGAGGGAGAGCCTTTATATGTACATTATTCGTTTATACTGCTTACAATATTTACCCGTCTTACACCATTTATGTTTTTCAGGTTTTCAACAGCATTGGAAGCGCCCTTGTTTTTCACAGAGATTGTATATACCCATTCCTGATTGTCATCATAATAATTTACAGCATCCTGTATCGCTTTAGGGTCAATTTCATAAACTGCTTTTTCCACTACAGAGGAATCTGCACCACAGGCTCTGATAACCAGAGTATGCTTTCCTTTTGCTTTTGGAAGCAGAGATATGCCGATAGTAACCACGCCGATAAACAGAACAGAAACAAATGCCAGGGAGTAGTTCTGGCTGCCGATACAGAGCCCCATTACAATAGACCAGAAAAGGAAAATTGTGTCACGGGAATCTTTTACTGCTGTTCTGAAACGTACAATAGACAGCGCGCCAACCATACCCATTGAGATAACAATATTGCTGCTTATCATCAGCATAATTACTGTGGTTATAAGTGTCAGCAGAATATTGCCGTTATTGAAACCTGCATTGTACGGACGGTCTGTACATGTGAATTTGTATACAATATAAATTATCAGGCCGCCTGCCAAAGCAAGCAACATAATAAACACTATGTTCAGCGGTGTGAGATTACTGCTGTTTGTGGCAAAGTATGTCATAATATCATTTTTACTCATTAACTGTCTCCTTATTTATGTAATCTATTCTGTTTACAACAGACTCCGGATTCGTCTTGTATTGTTGTATTTGCTGAAAGAGGTTCGAGTGCGGTCATATCCATCCAGAAGCTTTGCTATGGACGGCTCAAGCCTGCCGCTGTACTTAACCTCAAGAATATTTGTATCTCCGTATGTGGCGTATGTAAATGGAAGCTTGTCTGAAAACAAATCAAATTCTGTTTCACAGCCACAGATATTGCTGTCTATTGTTATTCTTGTATCGTTTGTATGCCAGAAATATGCCTTTCTGTTGTACTGTACAATCACAGCAGGTTTGTAGCCAAGTATTTTCCTGTACATTTCCAGTGCTTCGGCTGTTCCTATTTCCAACAAAATCCCATAGTTCCCGTTCACAAGCTGATTAACCTGCTCTCTGTTCAGGATTATTGAAACCTTTTTCTGAAAATCACCTTTTTTGCTTTTACATTCAAGCTTTATCTCCTGGTCTTCAAGAGAGTATATTCTCAGCCTGATTTTATGTCTTTCAAAAATGCCGTCTTCTTTTGCATAATAGTCCTTATTATGGGCTGTGTCAAAATAAAGACTGCGCACCATATAGCCATTCAGACCATTGTGCGGGTCTTCCTGCAGCAGCATAGGCAGTTTTCCCGCCAGTCGTGCCGCATCAGCTGATGATATGATGTATTTATGTTCCACTCGGCTGACAGTGAGCGTTGTAGCTGTCTTTTCTTTTGAAATTGCTATTTCTTTTTCAACTAAACTCATAAAGTCCCCTCCTCTGCCAGTGAATATTTCCAGCTGCCATCATATTCTGATTTTTCAAGTATGTATCCATCTATATATTCCGGAATATATACCCTGTCAGTTCTGTTTCCGTCTCTGACAATATAAATGCACTTTTCTTCTTTCACGTTAATACCGCATTTATATTCCCCAAGGGAAGCAGATTTATCATTGTCGAAATATATTCTGAAAGATTCTCCCGGAGATAAAGTCAAAGCAGGCAGAGCGAAGCCTTCCAGACCATATTCATCGGTTGAAATCACGTAGCCGGCTGCACTTACATCCCGTGTACCCGGATTGTAAATATCTGCATATTTCGCCACAGAACCCCAGCTCACAGATTTGAATTTAAGTACGGATTCTGCAGGGCTTACAAAAATTTTAATATCACAGGCACCATTTTCCACAAAGCTGCTGTCAAGGTATATCTGCTCCTGATAATATTTCTCTCCGTTGATTTCCCAGTAATCAAAACCGTATCCATCTGCAGTAATAAAGCCGAGTTCCGCAGGTGCGTCTGCATAATAAGTGCCGGTAAAACTGTCTCCGTTTATAAATTCCAGAGTGTTGAGTTTAACCGTCACACCCTGTGGCACCTCCGAAATATTCAGGCTGTATTTATCTGTTGCGCCCAGATAATCCCTGATTTTATTATATATTTCAGCCGGTCTGTTCTGCATAAAATATTCTATTTTGAACAGCATTATTGCTCGGTAGTCTTCATCAAAAGCTATCGGTTTTTGTTCCTCCGCTCTCCATTTCATTTCCGGCTCAATGGAATCACGCAGTTTTTCGTATACGCTTAATGTATGCTCACTTTTTAAAGTGGTGGACAGCAAATCGCAGTAAATATTAATAAATCTTTCTTTATACTCCTCACTTTTCATAAGGTTTACCATCATTGGACTTACTTTAAGTCCAAGAATAAAATCAAAACCTTCGTGCTGGTCTACAAACGTTGCAAATGCATTATCTGTATCGTATAAGAAAAATCTCCATCTTCCGTCTGCATATTTGTTTTCTGTATCGCTGGTTTTAGGGTCAATACATCTCCACAAGCCGTAATTGTTTGTAGGCCAGTCATTGTTGTTGCTGTACATCTGTAAAGCATAGTACATAAAGCAGTTGTCTAAATCCAGCATCTGCTCCAGCTTTTCTCTGTTTGACTCATCTGTAAAATCAGCAAGCGATGCAAACTCATACATTTCCATATAATCGTAATAATCTTCCGGATAATCACCTGTCGCTGACCCTTCAAAACCTTTTACTGTCCTGATGTCAGAATCTTTGTGCAGGCCCGCCATTTCAGCAATATTTCTCCGGCAGTAATCCGGCTGAATCCATACCAGCCCATAATATTCGCCATTTATATATACCACAGCCGGCTGAGCCACTCCCACAGTATCAAAACCGCTGTCATATGCTATCTGTCTCATAATGGTATCCGGCAGCATGGAATAATAAAAATTGTTGCCGCCCATTCTCAAGTCCAGATGATTATAGGTGGTAACCTGATTTTCCAGCCCCCGTGTATACTGTTCCAGGATATTCAGGTCAAAAGTGCCATAGCCGTCATATCCGCTTCTGGCATATATTCTCAGGCTTTTTACAGGAAATCTTCTGCTGTTTGCACCGGTTACACGCATCCCCACATTTTTGTTGAGAATTATGTTTCCGTCAGATGAATATATTTCCACATTTGCCGGTCTTTCCCATTCTATTCCTCTGCCATAATAATTGGCTCTGAGTTCAGAGCGAGGGTCTTTAGGTATATTCTCATTGGCATTGGCTTCTTCCTGTGTTGCCGCCCCAAGTGCAAATATGCCTTTTTCATCACTGTACAGGTTATCTGCATCAGTAGAAATGCATATTGTATAAATCCCATCATTAAGTGCAGACGGTGAACTGAAAAATGTTTTTGTATATACATCGGTATATTTGCCGCCACGGAATATCGCCGCCCTTATTACAGTGCCGCTTCGTCCCTCGTTCTCTAAAATCAAAGGCTCGTCATATTCTGCACTGTCTTTTGTGGGAATGGAACCGTCAGTTGTATATCGTATAGAAGTTATAAACGGAACATCGTAATCTGAATGAATAGCAACTGTATTGTTTTCACTGTCGTATTCAAACTTTATAAGCTCTTCACCCAGGGAGTTCAGGTTGGAAACGCTGTAGTAATCATACGTGAAAAAGCACACTGCCACAAATAACAGCAGTATAAAAAACCGCAGCATTTTTTTCAGATTGACTGTATTGTTTCTCATCAACTTTTCCTCATGTATTACTGTTTTCTTGTCTGTTCCAGTCTTTCAATCACCTGCGGGTCTGCAGCGATATAGGCTGTTTCATAAGTGTCATATATAACCATACCCGGTTTCAGGTCATTGGTTTTGCGGATATTTTTTACAAAGGTGTAGTCCACTTCCACCTTGGCATTACCTTTGCGGCTGGAATGATGCACTGCCAGCATAGCTGCTTCGTTCTGGGTTGTCAGCGGAATATCCGCCCCTTCGCTCATAACAACCACATGGCTGCCAGGGGCATTTTTGGTGTGAAACCACATATCCTTGCCACGGGCAGTTTTCATGGTCAGTCGGTCATTCTGCAGGTTGTTTCTGCCTACAAGAATAAGAAAACCGTCTGAAGAAACATATCTGATAAAGTCCTGTGGCTTCTGTTTCTTTTCTCTGTTTTTGTAATATTTCAGATAGCCTGCACCGTGAAGTTCTGCACGCACAGCCATCAGCTCTGCCTCGTTGTCAGCATTGTTTACGCTGTAGGCAACTGTCTTCAGGTATTCCAGCTCTATTTCGCCCTGAGCAATAAGCATTGTCAGCATTTTCACAGCTGTCTGCTTTCTCTTGTATTCCTTGTAGTATTTTTGGGCATTCTGGTTGCCTGTCAGTTTAGGGTCCAGCGGAATTGTAACTGTGGTGTTATCATAATAATTCAGCACTTCCACCTTTTTCATACCTTTTTCCAGCTGATAAAGGTTGGCTGTAAGCAGTTCGCCATAAATACGGAATTTTTCATTGTCTGTACTCTGTGCAAGTTCTTCTTTTCTGGCTATTTGCTTTCTGGTGGTACGCTCTACTAAATTCTGCACCAGCCTGTGCAGGTCTTTGCCTTTTTGTCGCAATCTTTCGGCTCTGTCTTTTTCACTGTAATATTCATCCAGCAGCTGATTGATTGACTCAAAGGTCTTTGTCTCCAGCCCTTCATACTGTGTCAGCGGCAGGAAGCTGTACTCACTCGGACTTCCCTGCTGATTATAAACCACTGTATACTGCGGACTGGCATAGTAGCCTGCCACTTTGTTTGCCGCAGCGATAACTGCCTGCTGCTGAAAATCTGTCAGCTTATCTGCATAGCTGTCATATGTCTGTGCAAGATAAGCAATTTCCCTTGCCACAACAGGACCCATACCCTGACTGCAACGCAGAAAAGCCTGGTCAACCGTGCCGTTGAAACTGAACACCTTTTCCAGCACCTTGTCTGTCTGGCTGATAAATTTAGGGTTATCTCTGTTTGGCGGCAACTTGTAGGTAAGTCCAGGCAGCAACTGGCGCACAGATGATACATCTGCATCCACACGTTTCATAGCGTCTATGATTTTGCCCTGTCCGTTGATGATAACAAGGTTGGCATAGCGGCCCATAAGTTCGGCAGCTATATCAATATTCACAGTATCACCCATTTCGCTGGTGGCTGTGAAAGTGAGCATAATTATTCTTTCGCCCTCTACGCTTGTAGCACCTATAAAGCGTGCACCTGAAAGGTATTTTCTCAACAGCATACAGAAAGATGGTGGTGTCTGAGGGTTTTCAAAGCTTTCGTTTGTCAGGCACAGACGTGCTGAACCGCTTCGGGCTGACAGTAACAGCTTGATATTGCCATCCCTCTTTCTCATATGAAACACCACTTCGTCTTTTGACGGCTGGTGTATTTTGTCAATTCTGCTGCCCTGCAGCTGTTCGTCCAGCTCTGCAGCAAGAAGTGACATGGTGATTGCATCCAATGCCATTTAATATCTCCTATATATTATGTGTCAGGCTGTCCTGAATGAAAACCTGTACATCTGTATCTTCAAAATTATCTTTTATCAGCTGTGCAAGGGTATCAACGCTGATTTTTTCAGAATTGTCGTGACCTGTGGTTACAACAGCAATATCCTCTGCGGCCAAGTCCAGCATATCGTGATATTTGCATTCCCCTGTGATAAAGCAGTCTGCACCGCTTTCAATAATTTCTTCTTTCATACCGCTACCGCTGCCTGCACAGATAAACACTGTGTTCACTTTTTTATGTGGCAGGGTTACTGTGGCTGCACCAAAGGCTGATTTGCACTGCCATCCAAGTTCCTGCACAGACATTTCGTCACATTCTGCCAGCAGACCGAAATCAAAATCAGTATCTGTGATTTCAAAGCCCAGCCTGTCAGCCATAGCATAGCAGGTGCCATACCGGTATTTGTCAAAATTGGTGTGGGCGCTGATAACGCTGATATCATTTTTTATAAGCTGATATACCACATCCCCAGCATAGATTTCTGTCAGTCCATCAAATATTGCAGGATGATGAGACACAATGATTTTTGCGCCGATTTCCACAGCCTTGTCCAAAGCCTGTGGTGTGACGTCAAGGCATACAAGTACTTTTTCACTTGTCACGCCGCTGTAAATCAACAGGCCGCTGTTGTCCCAGCTTTCCTGTGTGCTGAACGGAAACTCTTTATTGAACAAATCATATATCTGTGATGGTGAAACCATAACAAGTTCCTTTCTTTATAACTTATCAGCAGACATTCAGTAATGTCCGTGTACATACATGTATTATATATAATATTAAATCATATTTTTATAATTTGAGCAATATAAGGAAATAAATACGGACTGGGTTATCCAGCCCGTATTTCTGTCTACAGTAACTTTCTGATTTTTTCTATTGCTGTTTCAAGTTCTGTGTTGGCTGTGCCGTTGTCTATTGAATAGCCTTTCCGTTTTTTCTTCAGCTGGGAAAGGAGCATTTCAAAATAGCCTGTGGCATCAGGTCCTGTGCACACATCGCTTTTGCCTATATATATTTCATATATATCAGGCTGATGCACCTTGCCTGTATACACAGCACTGATACAGCTGTAATATTTGCCCTTTTCGCTTACTGTCTGCTCTTTTTCAATTTCAAAGCCGTTTGTGTACAGATATTTTCTTATCTGGTAACCGCTCTGGGCAGGCAGAAGAACAAGATGGGTTTTCTGCTGTTTAACAAAAGGGGCACTTTCAATCACCTGCTCCATTGTGTGGCCGCCAAGACCTGCAATAACAACGTGGGTGATAGCAGAGGTATTTTCTATACCCTGCAGACCGTCTGTAAGAAGAAAATCAGCTGTGTGGGATAAATCATATGATGCAAATAAATCTATGGCCTTCTGCAGTGGCTGTCTGTTGATGTCTGTGGCTATAACGTGTTTCGCCTTGCCTCTCTGTATAAGATAAAGTGCCAGTTTGCCGTGGTCGCATCCAACATCGCATACTGTGTCGCCATTATCAACAAAAGAGGCAGCCATTAACAAACGACTGCCTATATTTGTATCTTTCACAGATTAGTTACCAAAGTGAGCGTTCAGTTTTTCAACCAGCTCGTCAGCGTCTGTGCCATGAACATAGCAAGCCTGTTCAATGTTTTCGCCTCTTGCAGATGGGCAGCCCAGGCAGTGCATACCTATTTCCAGGAAATATACTGCTGTTGTTGGGTCTGCGTCTAATATTTCGCCAAGATTTGTTTTTCTTGTTACTACCATGATAATTTATCTCCTTTGCAAATATTTTTCTTTTGCAGTTTACATTCTATCAAAAAAATTATGCTAATGCAATACGGTTGTGATTAAATCACATTATAAACCAGAACTCACTGCCGGCACCCGGTGCTGAAATCACACCGTATTCAAAACCATGGCTTTCCAGAATGGTTTTTACAATAGCCAACCCCAGGCCTGTACCCTGCTTGCCGCTGGATTTTCTGGATCGGTAATATTTGTCAAACAGATGTCTCTGGTCCTCCTCGCTGATACCATCGCCGGAATCCTTTACACTTATTCTCACCTTACCGTTTTCCAGTGCTCTGGCACTTATAGTCACAGATGTACCTGCCGGTGTATGGATAA
>CAZYSS010000036.1:0-11274 GCA_964649845.1 uncultured Oscillospiraceae bacterium | reverse complement strand
GCATTGGAAACAAAGTTATGCATTACACGTTCCATCAGTGAAGCGTCTGCCATAACATACAGCAGTTCATCGCCCTCGTACACAACATTTTTGTCTTCGCTTTCAGCTTTGTGTGAGTATATATCTGCAACATCCATACACATATCTGCCATATTGTACTGTACAATGTTCAGTTTCATGGCACTCTGGCTGAGATTAGAATATTCCAGAACAGAGTTTACCATCTTTGACAGACGGTCGGTTTCATCAATGATTGTGTTCAGCTGCTGTTCGCGTATATCAGGATTATTGCCTGTTATATCACGGATAGACTCTGCGTAGCCTTTGATAATCGTAAGCGGTGTACGCAGGTCGTGGGAAATGGATGCTACCAGTTCTTTCTGAATTTCCTGGCTGCTTTCAATCTCCCTGGCCATTATGTTGAAATCGCTGGCCAGCTGACCTATTTCATCCTTCGGCCCCTCCGGAATCCTGATGGCAACCTTGTAGTTGCCTTTTGAAATTTCCTTTGTGGCTTTTGACAATGTGGAAATAGGCTGGATAAACCAGTTTGACAGCACCGCTGAAATAATCAGCGCCAGCACAATGGCAATAAAAGTGGTTGTACGCAGCTGCGCAGAAACCAGACTAACAATTGACTCTGTGCGGGCAAGATTTGTGGAAACCACGATTGTGTATTTGTGATTCCAGTAGTTGCCCCTTACCAGCTGGCGGTTGTTGTAGTCATCGGTCAGGGTGCCTGTGTAATTTGTGCTGCTGCGCACCAGCTGGCGCAACTCTGTGGCCTGTGTAGTGTTCAGCCTGCGCTGGTCCAGATAAATACCGGACTGGGCTGTATCCTTTGCCCCGTGCAACTGACAGGCATCGCCTATTCCTTCCATAAGAAGTAATCCGGTGCCGAATTCATCGGATATTTCAATACACACACCGGATTCCATATAAGATTGTATTTCGTCAATTACTTCCTGATTCAGTTGTCCATCACTTTTTTTGATTGTTTTTACTGTCTGCGAAAGGATGCCCGCCAGTTCAGTCTGTATGGCAGCGTGATACATCGGTTTGAAGAACAGCGTAGTTGTAAGCCAGATTATTGCTATAATAGACAGACACACTGCCAATATAAGCGCAGTCAGCTTGTTTCTTATACTGGTTTTCATATATCAGATTATTCCTTTGGTTCAAATTTATAACCAACGCCCCATACTGTAACGATGCAGTCACGGTAATCTTTCAGGTGGCTGCGGAGCATTTTAATATGAGTATCCACTGTTCTGTCTTCACCGAAGTAGTCGTAGTTCCACACTTTCAGCAATATTCTTTCACGGGAAAGAGCCACCCCTTTATTCTGCACAAGGCAAACCAGCAGGTCAAATTCCTTTGGTGTAACATTGATAATTTCGCCGTCAATCCTGATGCTGTGGCTTGGCACGTCAACCACAAGACCGCCAAAAATATATCTTTCCTTGCTTTCAGCAATTTCAGGATTTACTCTGTTTACAACAGCGCGCACACGTGCCATAAGTTCCTTTGGTGAAAATGGTTTCACCACATAGTCATCTGTACCGGCATCAAAGCCTGTGATTTTGTCATATTCTTCACCTTTTGCTGAAAGGATGATAACAGGTGTTTTAAAGCCGCGGCTGCGCATTTCTCTAAGACAGGTAATGCCATCCATAAAAGGCATCATAACGTCCAGGATGCACAGGTCAATATCGCCTTTGCTCACTTTTGTCAGCGCTTCGATACCATCCTTTGCATATTCCACATCATAGCCCTCAACAGCAAGATACTGTCCGATAAGGTCTCTGATTCTCTGTTCGTCATCAACTACTAAAATTTTCATTTTTTTACCTTCCTTATAAATATATTAAAACATCTCAAATGATATATTTCCTGATTATTTATATAATAAACCTTATAAGTTATAGATTTGTGAAATTTCTTGAAATATAATGTTAATAATTTCACTTTTCTTTACTTGACTATATACATCAAATTGTTTAAAATTACAAGTATAACTTTGAAAACGGAGATTAATTATGTTTTATACAATAGTAATTGTTTTATGTGTACTTATCTTTATGGCAAGTATGTTCACTGGCGGCAAAAGCCTTCTGGATGTACGTCAGCAACTTTACGGCAACTATTACGCTGAAGACGCACTTATCAACACAGAGGACAAGCCAAACTCCAGAGAAGCTGTTCTCAACTGTGTTGAAAACGGTATAGGTATCAAAACAGCAGTTCATCTGACAAAAGGCAAACAGGTTCTGGTTTCCACATATGCTGATATGAACAAGGAATATGGCCTGGACAAAAACATTGCAGATGTATCAGCTGAAGAAGCACAGCAGTTGGGTGTGCTGACACTGGCAGACCTTATCAGCCTGACAGATGGCAAAGTCCCCCTCATTCTGGAACTGAAAGTAGGTCACGACAACCAGAAACTGTGCCGACTGGTAGCTGATGCCATCAAAGCAAGCGAACATAAAAATATTGCCGTAGCTTCTTTCCACGCCGGTATGCTGGCATGGTACAGAGACAGAGAAAAAAATATTTTCCGCGGCATTATTTCTGCACCACCTGCTGATTTTAAAAATCTGTCCAAGTTTGAACGGTTTATGACAGGCAATCTGGGCAACAACGGTAACGCAAAACCAAACTTTATGCTGTACAGAAACAAGCCATACAGCATTTTTGTAAAATTTGCTCTGCTTTCCGGTGTTCTCAACGGTGTATGGACCATCACAGACCCACAGGAAGCAAAAGAACTGGAACCTGTGAGAGATATGATTGTTATCCGCGGCTTTATGCCTGAAACAGCACATTTCAGAGATATGCAGGTTCCTGAATTGACAGAGGAACAGAAAAAAGCTCTGGAAAAAGAAGAGGCCAAAAAACCTGCCCGCCAGCGCAGTATTGCAGAAATACTTGCAGATGATGAACTGGAAGATGGAGAAAAGCTGGATGAGCTGAAAGACGAAGTGGCTGAAATCGCCGCTGAAATCAAAGAAGAAATCACTGAATTTGTAGAAGATGCAAAGGAAGAAATTGAAGAAATCAGAGAAAAACTGATTACTGAAGAAGAGTAATAAAATATTTAAGGCGCAATGGATCTCCATTGCGCCTGTTTTTGTACGGCGAAAAAGCGATGTGAAATCACATCGCTTTTATCATTAATCTTCTTCTGTTGTATCATACTGATGCTTGAGGATAAGCAAACGGGAAATGCGGTGATTTTCGTCAACTTCCTTTACAAGTATTGTATAGTTTTCGTAATCGAATGCATCAAAAGCCACCGGCATAGCACCGATAACCTCTGTAGCCCATCCTCCTGCTGTGGAATAGTCGCTTTCCAGTTTGTCATCGTCAAGATCAAGATTGTCAAACAGTTCACTCAGGTTTATATCGCCTGAACATTCAAAACGTGTTTCAGTGATTTCCTGCCAGTCGTTTACAATATCATCATTTTCATCCCAGATTTCGCCAACCAGTTCTTCCAAAACATCTTCCATTGTTACGATACCCATTGTGCCGCCGTATTCGTCAGCAACCACAGCCATATGTGTCTGGTTGCGGCGGAATTCGTTCATAATGGAATGAAGTTTCATTGTTTTTGGAATATAGATAGGCTCCAGCAGCAGGCTTTTCAGCTGTACATTTTCATCATCCATCAGTTCTTTCAGCAAGTGCTTTACAATAAGTATACCAATGATATGGTCAATGGTCCTGTCATATACAGGGAAACGTGAAAACTGTGTTTCGCTGATTGTCTTCAGTATATAATCCATACTGTCATTAATCTCAAAGCCCACAATATCTATACGCGGTGTAAGGATGTCTGCAGCGTCCAGGTCTGTGAATTCCAGGGCAGACTGGAGAAGGTCTGTCTGTGTCTCGTCAATAACACCTTCATCTTCAACAGTATCAAGAATATTTTCAAATTCTTCTTCTGTGATTGTAACGTCATCTTCATCGCTTTTGCGCCACAGGAAGCTGAGGCCGTCAACAATGGCGGTAGTAAGCCACACCAGCGGGAAGAATACTATCATAAGCAGTCTCAATGGCAATGCTGCTGCTCTGGCAAATGGCTCGCTGATACGGCGTGCCACAATTTTTGGTGTGATTTCACCACAGATAAGGATAAGTACTGTCATCACAAATGTGGTGATGGTGGATGCCATATCCTCTGTAAGCCGGCCTTCCATTGATGATGCCAGATTAACTGCAACAACTGTGGCAATGGATGTGGCAGCTATATTTACAAGGTTGTTGCCTATAAGAATTGTGGAAAGAGCGCGGTCATAGTGATTGTAAATATATCTCATCACTTTTTCTGCACCGGAGAGACCTTCTGCCTCCTCTTTCATTCTCAGCTTGTTAAGGGATGTATATGCAATTTCTGAACCGGAAAAAAACGCAGAGCCCATAAGGCAAAATACAATAGCTATATATGGTAATATATTCTGTAACATACCGGGCACCTCCTTACATCAGCTGCAGGCCTTCGCCTGTGTCACTTTCGTCCTGAATATCGCCAACAAGTTCTTCCAGAATATCTTCCATTGTGATAATACCCAGCTTGTTGCGGTTTTCATCACAGATAAATACCATGTGCAGTTTGTTGAGACGCATACGGGAAAGCAGCTCTGTAATTTCTGTTTTTCTGTCAAAAACATAAGGTTTCATCAGCAGTTTTCTGATTGAAACAGGTGTTTTCATAGCATATTTGCTTAAAAACACTGTAACCGGAAGAATGCCCACAATGTTATCCGGGCTGCCTTCATATACCGGCATACGTGAATACGGGCTGGTTTTCAGGAAGGCTGCCAGTTTATCTACAGGGGTTGTACTGGAAACAGACACCATTTCTTCTATAGGAATCATAATATCCTCTGCCACCTTTGATGCAAATTCAATGGCTGAATTTACAAGAGCCTGCTTTTCAGGCTCCAGAACACCTTCATCTTCAATAGTTTCTATAATTGTCAGCAGGTCTTCTTCTGTAACTGTGCTTTCCTTTGCTTCAGAAGCAAAAATACGTGAAATAACAGCTGAAATACCTGAAAAGAAGAATGAAACAGGTGTGAGCAGCTTTACAAAAAAGCTCATACTGCCGGAATACAGCAGCGCAATTTCTTCGCTGCGTACCTTTGCAATGCTTTTTGGCAGCATTTCGGCAAAAAGATATACGATGATTGTAGTCAGCAACGTGCCATAAACTACATATTCGCTGGAGAATTGCTTCATAACCAGCAAGGTAGACAGAGAAGCACAGCTGGCGTGGAATACGTTGTTGCCGATAAGCACTGTTGTCAGCGTCTTGTCAAAGCGGTCACATATCCAGAGAGCCTTTTTGGCCTTTCTGTTACCTTTATCAGCCATTGTGCGCAGGCGCACCCTGCTTACAGCTGTGTAAGCAGTTTCCGCACTGGCGCAGTAAGCAGAACATAAAAGAAAAAACAAAAACAGCAATAAACTGTCCGCGTCCATTAAAGTACCAACTCCTTATTAATCAAATTTTGTTATTATTTGACGCAATTTTACATTATAGTAAATTATATTATACTTGATTACTAATCTATTATCAAGTTAAAATACTGTATTTTATCAATAACATTGTAAAAAATATGTAACAAAACCGGTGTTTTCACACCGGTTTACATTATTTTTTGATTTTTTCCCAATATGCCTTTGCTGCTTGTTCTGTGCGGTTTTCGCCATACTGATAGTAGATATGGTCTTTGATTTCATCCGGCAGATACTGCTGTTTTACCCAGTGATTAGGAAAAATATGCGGATATTTATATCCTGTTTCGTGTGTCGGATTATGGGAATCTCGCAGGTGTGACGGCACATCGCCGAAGCCACCGCGTTTTACAACTGCTGAAGCCGCATCAATGGCTGATTCGCCGCTGTTGCTCTTTGGTGCAGTGGCAAGCAGGATAACTGCATCTGCCAAAGGAATGCGGGCTTCCGGCATACCTATCTGCAGTGCTATGTCACAGCAGGATTTTACAGCTGAAATAGCCTGGGGATATGCAAGCCCTATATCTTCACAGGCCATAACAAGAATACGGCGTATTGCAGGCAGCATACCATCTGCATCCAGAAGACGTGCAAGGTAGTGCAGGGCAGCGTTTTCATCTGAACCACGGACAGATTTCTGCAAGGCAGACAGCAGGTTATAGTGCTCATCCCCGGAATTGTCAAAACGGTTGGCTGAACGCTGACTTACCTGCTTTGCCATTGTTTCATCAATCACCTTTTCGCCATCTGAAAAACCTGCAGCAGCTATAAGCAGTTCCAGAGCGTTGAAAGCTTTGCGCATATCGCCACCACAACCAAACGCCAGTACCTCTGCCGCCTTTTCTGTAAGGGAGATATTATCATTGTTTTCCCTGTTGTATCTCAATACGGCCTTTGTGATGCCCTGGCGGATGTCATCAGGCTGCAATGGTTTGAATTCAAATATTGTACTGCGGGACAGTATGGCATTAAAAATCGCAAAATATGGGTTTTCCGTAGTAGACGCAATAAGTGTGACACTGCCGTCTTCCAGCACTTCCAGCAGCGACTGCTGCTGTTTTTTGTTCAGATACTGGATTTCATCCAGATACAGCAGTATGCCGTTTTCAGCGCCGAGGGTGTTCACCTGTGCAATAATGTCCTTTATATCCCCTGTGGATGACTGTGTGCCATTCAGTCTGAACAGCTTTTTGTCTGCCATACGGGCAATAATGCTGGCAACGGTGGTTTTACCCACACCTGACGGGCCGTAAAATATCATATTCTGTATTGCACCGTTTTCTATGGCACGGCGGAACACAGCATCCCGGCTGAGCAGATGCTGCTGACCACATACATCATCAAGACTTTCAGGGCGCAGTGCCGCCGCTAATGGTTTGTTCACTCTTTTTCACATCTCCATTTCTGAATTTCCTGTTCGTCATAGTCATTTTCCAGGAAGAAGGCTATGGCGTGGAGGACAGCTCTGTCCCAGAAAGAGTATTCGTGGGCGCCATCCCATTTCCAGAATTTGTAGTCTGCCAGCGGCAGTGTCTGCGCAAATGCATCCAGCTTCACATTCTGCTTGAAAATACTGATAAGTTCGTCCTGTTTGCCGCACATTGAACGGATACGTGGCTGCTGGTCTGCAGGCAGTTTTGAAACCTGCTCAAGCAACCAGAAAATATCGTCTTTGTCCTGTATTTCAACATCATCACCGAATGTGTTTACAACAGATTCCAGACCTGTAACAGGTTTGCCTGCTGCTCTCATCTGTTTTATAATGCCTGCAACTGCCCTGATGTCACAAGGGGCAGACATAGGAGCAATGGCGCTGAACATATCAGGACGTGACAGGCCTATTTTCCAGGTTCCGTAGCCACCCATTGAAAGACCTGCAAGGAATGTTTTTTCCCTTGGAAATTCCAGACCATACATAGATTTCAGCAGCTGTGGCAGTTCCTCTGTAATATAGGTGTAGTAATTCATACCATGCACCATATCAGAATACCAGCTTTGTGGTGCAGAAATATAAACCACTGCCAGCTGATTGTCACGGGCATAGCGGTTTGCGGCAGACAGTTCCCTGAAATACCGCTGGCTGCGGGAAAGTCCGTGAAGAAAATATATTATAGCCTGAGGCTGTGAGATAGATGTGCGGTTTGTATAGTCATTTGGCAGGTAAAGGTCCAAGTCCATTTCCTGTCCAAGTGCATTTGAGTAAAATGATGAATAAATAAATGCCATAGTTTTCACCTCATTTCAGTCAGATATCAGTCAATATCCATTTCGTCCAGCCACAGAGACATTTTCTGCTTGTCATAGTCATTTTCGAGGAAGAATGACACAGCGTGCATCATAGCTCTGTCCCAGAACATATATTCGTGGCCACCTGTCCAGGACATAAATTTGTAATCAGCCAGAGGCAGTGTTTTTGCGTATTTGTTGAACTCCACATTCTGCAGATAGATGTTTGCCAGTTCATCCTGTTTGCCGCACATAAGGCGGATACGCGGCTGCTGGTCTGCCGGCAGTTCTGAGACTTTTTTAATCAGGTACCATGGGTCATCTGTATCCTTCATATCCAGGTCTTCGCCAAATACATTTACATATGTGGAAACTGTGCCCACAGGGCGGTCTTTAAGCCGGTCTTTCATCTGACGCATATTTGTGGGCGCAGAGAAAGGGGCGATAGCACCGAACATCTGCGGATTGTTCAGACCAATTTTCAATGTACCGTAACCACCCATCGAAAGACCAGCCAGAAATGTTTTTTCTCTTGGAAAATCCAGATTGTATGCAGATTTTAGGAACACAGGCAGTTCCTCTGTGATATAGGTATAGTATTTCATACCATGCTTCATATCAGAATAAAAACTCATAGGTGCGCTGATATACACCATAGCCAGCTGATTGTCCATAGCATAGCGGTTGGCAGCTGTGTATTCCCTGAAGCGTTTCAGGCTGCTGCCCATACCGTGAAGAAAATATACCACACCCACAGGTGGTGCAATTTCTTTTTCTGCCCTGTCGTTCGGCAGGTAAAGATCCAGGTCTACTTCCTGTTCAAGTACGTTGGAATAAAAAGTAGCATTTATAAAAGCCATAGTCATTCTCCTTTTACATTTTATCAACATCTTTATTATCACATACAACTAGGTGAATTCTATGTGAAAATCCATAAAAATATTTATTTTTCCTAATAAATATGATAACATATATTCATACCAAAGTAAAAGAGAGAATTTATATGAAAAGCAAAAAACAGGCTGCAGAAATAGTGGCTTTACTGGAACAGGAATATCCGCTGTCAGAATGCTTTCTGGACAACGATGGCGCATGGCAACTGCTGGTGGCAGTGCGTTTGTCTGCACAGTGTACTGACCTGCGTGTAAACGCCACAACACCTATACTTTTTGAAAAATTCCCTACAGTTGATGCCCTGGCCGATGCTGATGTTAAAGAAATCACAGAAATAGTGAAGCCCTGCGGGCTGGGCAACAGCAAGGCAAGGGATATAAAACGGTGTATGACTATGCTGCGTGATGAATACGGCAGCGTGGTGCCTGACAATATGGATGACCTGCTTAAACTGCCTGGTGTGGGCAGAAAAAGTGCCAACCTTATTCTTGGTGATGTATACGGAAAGCCTGCCATAGTGGCAGATACCCATTGTATACGCCTTGCCAACAGAATCGGCTTTATGAAAAAGGACGAAAAGAGCACCACAGACCCGTTCAAAGTGGAAATGCAGCTGAAAAAAGTAATTGCCCCTGAAAAGCAAAATGACTTTTGTCACCGTCTTGTGGAACACGGGCGCGCAGTATGTACAGCAAGAAAGCCATACTGTGAAAAATGCGTACTGGCAGAAGTGTGCGATTACAAAAAGACTTTGGATAAAGAGGCTGCAAAAGCTGAAAAGAAAAAGAAATAAACAATTGTATAGAGAGGAAAATTTATGAAAAAAACTATAATTACAGGTCTGCTTTTACTGGCAGCAATTGTGGGTGGCGCATTCCTGCGGACAAACTCACCTTCTGATGACAAAACACCAAATTATACCGCCGGCGATTACGAAGCTGACACCTGGTATGAAACAGTGGAATATGATGACTACACTGTAATCAAACACAGAACAATGGGTGCAGCCAGTGTTATTGTGGAATTCAGAAAAGGCGATTCCCCTGTCAGCGTAACAATTGCCAACGGCAGTAAAACAACACTGATTTATGAACCTGACTATCTTAGCTATGATATGTATATCAAGTACAAAAATGATATATATATGATTGAAGATGATTTTTCAAATATGGATACAATCGTATCTTATGCCTTTGACTGGTCAGAAGACACATTCCTGGGCACATACAGCGAAGAAGAAACAATGTATACAGACGAAGACGGCAATATTGTTTACGAAGACGACGACGGCAATGTAATAGTATATCAGTATGCTGATGAAATCGAATAATCACTGAAAGGCAGATATATAAAATGTCGAAGGACGACAGATTTGAAAAGATTTATACACAGGGATTTCTTGATGTATTAGAAATATGGGTTGACAAAGAAACCGGTGTAAATTATATTTTCCGCGCAGCTGGAAATGCTGGTGGTCTGACACCATTGGTGGGCAGGGACGGAAAACCTGTCGTATCTCCTGTAATCAACATATAATATGATTTTCATATAAAAAAGCGAAGCTGAAAAACAGCTTCGCTTTTGTTATTTATCAATATTTTACTGTCTTTCAAACAGCTTTGGATAGCCATTGGCTATAAGGCAGCCGACAACATCTGTGATAATCAGTTCCGGCAGCATATAGCTGGAATTGTAAATAAAACTGTATGCCCACACAGACATTCCCTGTGCCCATTCATAATAACTCTGGTAACTGCCCCACAGTATGGCACCGGATAGAAAGCTGCACAGAAAGCGCATTATCATAACCACAGATATACCAACAAACACCCCTGTATTTTTGTTGGGAAAAGGTTTTGAAAACAGCGCAGCAAGCCCCAGACAGCTGAATGCCAGCAGATAGTCCAGTAGCACGCAGGTTACAATAGCCCCCACTGTGCCTGCAGGTGGTGCATACCAGCCTGTAAGTATCTGCAGAAATCCGTTTGCCAGACCTGCCATAACACCCCATTTTACCCCGTGGCGGTAAGACAACAATATAAATGGCAGTGATGAAACCAATGTGACTGAGCCGCCATAAGGCATCTGCCACACTTTAATCTGTGCCAGTACGGTGCCCAATGCAATCATCAGTGCACATTCCACCATAGCACGTGTATTTGTTCTTTTGCTCATAAAAAACTCCTTTTTAAAATTTTGTTTTCCCGGCCGGGGATAGTCGACCATAAAAACAAAACCTTACAGTCAGCTGTAAGATGAGCTGTAAATACAAAAATCCCCCACATATGAATGTGAGGGATGACAATCTGTATTATGCAAAACTCCCTCCGTCGGCATTATCCGAATCAGGTAAAGGGTATAATCTCAGCCATAGGCACCCCTGTTTTTATGTTCAATTTGATAATAGCACTGTGAATCAGAGTTGTCAAGGCAGAATTTATATCTTTTTCCAGTTTCTGTATGTACTGACAACACTGAAATACATACAATTTATTACAATTCAAGCTTTACCGGTTTATATTATTTCCAGACCATTATAAAGAAAATTGAAATTCGGCTGACTGTCTGTAAAATTGGAATTTATCTGACTGTTCTATCTATTGTGGTTTTAAATCAGTTTGATGA
>CAZYSS010000035.1:1873-20690 GCA_964649845.1 uncultured Oscillospiraceae bacterium | reverse complement strand
TTAAGAGGTTCTGAAAGTCTGTCAGCTGCATTACACGCACTGCAACCACTAAAGTAGTAATCTGTCATTCTGAGGAGAAATTTTATTTCGACGAAGAATCTTTGCTCTACAGTTTTCTGTAGAGCAATTATTTTTATCGTAACCTTAGTGCATAGATTCCTCGTCGCTTCGCTCGCTCGGAATGACATTTCGCTTCACTCAATGCTTGAAGCTAAAGCTTTTTCCACCAGCATAGTCGGTGGTTGCCTCTACACAAAGCAAAACACCGATGTAAAAATTACATCGGTGTTTCGTTTATTTAAAATGATTTCAGGAAATAAATCATTCAAACCAGGTTACAGGGTTTTGCTGTGTGTCAGTAATAACTTCAAAATGTAGATGAGGTCCGGTGGAATTGCCTGTATTGCCTACATAGCCGATGATTTTGCCTTTTTCAACCCTATCACCGGCTTCTTTAAAACCTGTGAAAGCCTGACAGTGGGCATACAGTGTTTTGTAATCGCCGTGGTCAATTATTATATGATTGCCATAGCCCATATTCATTATAACTACCTTATCCACCACACCATCAGCAGCTGCGTAGATGTGTGTGCCCTCCGGTGCAGCAATGTCTACACCTTTATGCCCGTCATATCCATCAAATCCCCGGCTGATATATGCATCTTCACAGTTTACAAGCGAAAGTATATAATCCTCCCCGGTCGTAGTGGTTGTGCTTGGTGTAACGGTTTCTTCATTTTCACCGCCACATCCCGTTATTAAAATCACAATCACTATAAGTGATATTATCTTTTTTATCATATCAGACTCCTCTATCAGAACCAGTTATAAGGATTATATCTTTCATCACCATTTTTAACTTCAAAATGTAGATGAGGTCCGGTGGAATTACCTGTATTGCCTACATATGCAATCACATCACCTTGACGTACTTCCTGTCCCATTTCCACATTCAGCTCTGAACAATGTGCATATAAAGTCTGGAATTCACCATGGTCTATTACGCAGTATACGCCGTTGCCAACATCAGTATAATATGCTTTTATTACTGTTCCATCTGCGGCAGCCAGTATTTCAGTACCTGTTTCAGCTGCTATATCTATCCCTGTATGTGCAGGATATTGTCCGGAGAAGCCTCTGGACACAAGGCCGGAAGCTATAGGCCATTTAATGCTGCCGGCAAGTTCCTTATGCGGGAATTCTTCAATTTCTGTAGCTGTACTTTCAAAATTATCAGCACTATCAATATGTATAATTTCAAAATTTCCATTTTCTATTTTCTTTATAAAGAGAAACTTTGAGTAGCCTGTATTATCGTAAATATAATTGAATGTAGTAACATAGTCATAGTCTTCTGTAAAACCATCTGTTTTAAACAATGTATGGGAATCATCTGCACTGTATGTAACAGCATTGTGGACAATCACATAATTTCCATCAGGATAATTATGTTTGAGATATATATCCATTGCAGTTTTTCCTATTACATAATCGCTTTCATCAGGTTTGACAAAGAATATGTTTTCTTCATTGGAAACATTTGTTTCTTCGATATTGTTTGTTTCAGAAACTGTTTCATTACCGGATGTTGCTTCAACCGGGTTGGCTGCAAAAGAAACTATAGAAACAGCAAATATCAGAACAAGAACAACAGAAATAAAAACATTAGGTTTTTTATAATTCAAAATATTCATTATTCGTCCTTTCGTATCATTATTATTAAAAGCAGGTTGCAGTATGTTATAACCATTGCAAGATGCAGAAATAAGTGTATGTGAATATTTCTTTTTGCATGCAATAGTCATATTTTTTATTACCGCCTCATCACAGCTCATTTCCATATCACTTTCGCCCAGGCGGTATGCCAGCCAAACCAGCGGGTTAAACCAATGGATACACAGTGCTGCAAAAGCCATCAGCTTGAAAATATAATCTTTTCTGCGGATATGTGTCTGTTCGTGCAGCAAAATATATTTCTGCTGTTCACTGTCCAGATTACCAGGCAGATAGATTTTGGGGCGGAAAATACCTGTAATAAAAGCAGTGGGGATAATATCATTCACATAAATATTGTCAGCAGAGTGTGTGCTGTATTTCAGCAGGCTTTTTATTTCATGCAGGCTTAAAAGATTGTTCAGCGCAAGATATATTCCACCGCATATCCACAGTACAGAAAGTATTTCAACATAATCAATGCTGTGCTTTTCTGCATTTACAATTATATTGTTTTCAGGAGCAGTATGATTTTCTGTTACAATATTTTGCTGCAACTGCCGGGAAATCACTGTGTCATTTACAGTTGTATCTTCAGGTTGTATATCAACGGCATTGTTTTCAGCCTGTGGATACAGTGTTTCCGGTATGGTGTATTCAATCTGCCCGTCATTTACACTTGCCTGTGGCAAAGCATTGAAGAGGGAAGTATTCAGCGATATTGAATACGGACACAGCAATCTGAACAGCACTATACTCCACAAAATGTATGAGTATATTTTCGGTTGCTTTCTGAACAGCCATCGTATTGCCAGAACAGCCAGTATTACCACGCTGGCGGTAATGCTCATATTGATTGTTTTAAGGAACGAAGCTTTTATCATTTATCTTCCTCCTTATAGCTGTCTATCAACCGCTGCAGCTGGTCAATGTCCTCCTTGTTCAGTTTTTTGCTTTTGCTGAATAAGGTAAGAAACATTGGCAGCGAGCCGTCAAAGGTTTCGTTTATAAAATTCTGGCTTTGCGCCAATGTAAACTCATCTTTGGTTGTTACAATCACTACGGTGCCGTTTTCATTTGCAAACAAGCCACGATCACACAGTCTTTTCAGCATTGTATATGTGGTGGTGCGCTTCCAGCCAAAAGCTGATTCACACAGCTCTGTCAGCTTTCTTGTGGAAACAGGTGCATTGACCCATATTAAATCTGCCAGCCTTTTTTCCATTTCGCCCAGTTTGTATTGTTCCATAATATTACCTCCTGTCTAATGGTATTAGACTGATTATAGTCTAACACTATTAGACAAAACAGTCAACCGTTTTAACAGTTTGTTTACAAAATTTACAAATTTAAATGAAAGGGTTTTATAACACAACAAAAGGCTATAGCGATTATGCTATAGCCTTTGTAATCGGTTATTCTGTAAGCAATTGTATTGCCTGCAGGTATTTTTCTCTGCGTTTCAGAGCTTTTTCATCAACTGTATCCAGTCTGGTCAAATCACTGTTATGCTTTAAATCTGCCAGTTTGACTGCCGCAGCCACAGGATTACTCTTTATATTTTTTACATAATCCATATAAGGTGCAGCGTCATCGTGTGTCATCAGCTTGAGTGCATCAATTATCTCTTTAGTAAAGCCCTGTTGTTCAAGCTGGTCAAAGGTAATGTCAGTGTCTTCCACCACATCATGTAAAAAAGCAACACAAACTGTAGTTTCATCATTCATCTGCTCTGCAAGATGAAATGGATGATAAATATACGGCAGTCCGGATTTATCAATCTGATTTTTATGTGCTTCAAATGCAAGTTTCATTGCTTTTTTGGTCAGTGGGGTATATAGCATATTCAAAACTCCTTATTCACGTGTAAGCAGAATTACACATTCCACATGTTTTGTGCGAGGAAACATATCATACGGCTGTACAAACTCCACTTTATAGCCGTGTTCAGCCAGATATTTGCAGTCGCGTGCTGCAGTGGCGTGGTTACAGCTTATCATTGATATTTTAGGTACATTCATTGATACAATTGCATTCAGAGTATCTTCATCACAGCCTTTTCTTGGCGGGTCTACAACCACAGCAGTAGGCAGGAAATTTTCTTCCAGAAGCATTTTTGCGGCTTCCTTTGCATCAGCACAAATAAAACGTGCATTGTCAAAGCCGTGCTTTACAGCATTGATTTTAGCATTTTCTACCGCCTGTGGCACAATTTCCACACCAACCAGCTGCTTGATTTTATCAGCCATTGATAAACCGATAGAACCTGCACCGCAGTACATATCCAGAAGAATATCCTCGTTGTTCAGCTGCAGTGATTCTTTGGCAATAGAGTACAGTTGCTGTGCGCCATCGTGGTTTACCTGATAGAAGGAGTGTGGACTGATTTCAATCTCCACACCGCACAGAATATCTGTTATCTTGCCGCTGCCGAAAACAGTATAGTTCTTTTCTCCTAGGATAACATTGGTGTTTTTGTCATTTACATTTATTACAATTGTGGAAATGGCATCGAATTTTTCTTTCAGCAGAGAACATAACTTGTCCTTATTTTTGAAATTTGCTGTTGTACATACAAGACACAGCATTATTTCACCTGTTATCCAGGCTTTGCGCAGATAGATATGACGCACCACACCACTGCGTTTTTCTTCGTTATAACCTTTGATTTTCAGTTGATTAAGCAGTTTTACTGTGTACTGTGCTATTTCGTTCAGTTCCACAGGCTGCAGCAGACAGTCCTCACAAGGAATAACCCTGTGGCTTCTTGCTGCATAAAAACCTGTAACGGCATTGCCGGTTTCATCTACAGAAACGGGAAATTGAGCTTTGTTTCTGTAGCGTGAATGTTCATCGCAGGACATGGTAGGACGAACTTCACAATCCAGCTTTGCAATTCTTTCAAAAGCAGATTTTACAAAATTATGCTTTGCTATTTTTTCTGCTTCATAGCTTATATGCTGGAAATCGCAGCCGCCACAGGTTCTGCTGATAGGGCAGGCAGGTGTGATTCTGTCTGCAGATGGAGTTATTACTTTTTCACATCTGGCAAAGCTGTAGCCGGACAGAACTTTCAGTATTTTTATTTCACACAAATCACCGACGGCGGTGAATGGCACGAAAATAACCATATTTTCGTATCTTGCCACACCATTGCCGTCGCTGGAATAGTCTATAATTTCAGTTGTAATTATATCGTTTTTCTTTAACATACTTGTCCTTTAAATAACTGGCTGGATATACATATATTTGTCAATAATGCTGTATTCCAAATCTTTAAACGGATATACTTTATTTTCTATATTTGTCATTACTGCATCTCTGGCATCAAAATAGAGAGAATAATCTATAAAACACAGCTTCATATACGGATAAGCGCCGAACTCACTTTCCACCCCGAAATCTATACCAAGAATTTCCACACCTTCGCCATATGGTTCATATACTTCAGGAAATACGGAAAGATAGTTGCTGTCCAGAATAAAAAAGCTTTCATTTTTCTTTTGATTGTCAGTGCAATATCCAAGAACATCACCTTTTGAAAGATAGATTTCTTCCAGTTGCTCCAACGGAATACCCAGCAGTTCAATATTGGATATTACGCTGCTGTAAAAGCTCTGCTGAATATTGTTCATTGTTTCAGGCTGGATAACAGAGAAAGTAAAAATCTGGTCTCCGTTTTTGTCTGCAATTTCATTTTCCCACATTTCATTGATTTTAGTGGCAAACAGTTCACCGATATAGGTATAGTCGGCGCTTATACAGAAAGCTTTGTCATAGCTGCTGATTATTTCCCGTTCGATATCGTTCATAAGAAAGAAAACAGGGATATTTTCGTTTTTGCAGATATTAACAATTGCCCGTGCAGTTTCAGCAGAAATATTTTCATCACACACAGTCACGCTTTTGATTGCAGGCAGTGTTTCTTCTGTAAACAAATCTGCATATCCGCCGGCAGACTGCAAAACATACTTGTCAGTATCAGACTCATTATCTTTGTAATGCAGGTATATATTTTCAAAAGAGGGGGAAATAATATTCAGATTATATTGAACAATCTCTTCCTGTGAACAGCCGCACAGCCCAAAAAATATCAGGATTAATAAAAGTATCTTTGCTATTGGTCTCATGCGTCACCCTGGTTTTCTATGCTCTGCATATATTTGCTTGGCGGGATCTTTTTGATTTTCTTGAATACTCTTGAAAAATAGAACTGGTCAAAAAAACCAACAGAAACAGCAATCTGTGAGATAGAGAGATTGGTATTTTTGATAAGGTCACAGGCTTCGTTGATTCTGTACTCTGTCAGGTAATCAATAGGGGACTGACCAAGATTGGAAACAAACACCCTGTAAAGATGGCTGCGGCTAATGCCTACAGCATTGGCAATATCATCAACAGAAATATCTGTGGAATAGTTGAACTGAATAAACTTGATTGCTTCAATTACATAGCTGGACTGTGTAACTGACGGCATAGGAAAAATAAGATTGTTTTCTTCCATCAGTTTTGCCAGGAAAAGATACAGATATCCCACCATAGCAGTGGAATTGCTTAATGAACTGCCGCTGTTTGCATAAATCTGATACAGATATTCTTTGCAGGATTCATAATCTTTTGGAGAATATACAGGTGTATTGTCTTTAAAAGGCAGGGAAGACACTGTTTTTTGTGCATATGTACCGTTGAAGCCTACCCAATAGTATTCCCAAGGGTCATTATTATCAGCAATATAGTGTACAACCTGTGATGGTTTTATAAGAAACATATCCCCGGCTTTAAGAGAATAAGTTTTGCCGTTACATACATACTGACCTTTACCGGATAATACAAAATGAATGAGAAAATGATCTCTTACACCTGGGCCCCAGGAATGTCCCGGAGTACAGCTCTGCAGACCACAGTTGAATATGGCAAGGCTTACATTATCTATTAAATCTTGTTTATATGATTGTTTGTAAGGATTAGTCATTTTTTACCTCCAATAGTCACTATCTTATATAATATAGTATTTAAAAACAAAAATCAACAAAAATCCATATTGTTTTTTTAAATATTGAGAAATAAATTATATTGATATGCTGTTGGTGTAATATTATATAAGTAAAAATGGAAATAATAATAAAATCATTATCCTTTTATTTAAATTTATAAAACAAAATAATGGATAGATTTTTGTTTGACATAGTTGTGGTATAAGAATAAAAACACAACCAAAACACAAAAAAGCTGCAGCATCTGGCTGCAGCTTTTTGTATCTGTATTTATATTTTAAAATCTTCAGCGGAATAATCCGGCAGATTAGGTCTTCTTTTAGGAATGCGTTTTGTTGGCATATAAATAAACTTGCTACAGGAATAAAAAGGGGATACAACACCTTTTTTACTGCACAGGACCATAGCATTGTCGCTGGATTTGTTGCCGTGCTGACAATACTCACAGGCTGGAGATATTTTGTTGCCGAAAAGTTTTTTTCTCTGATTGAAGATTCCCATTTTATTCACCTCGCAAATATATTATATATCATTATTCGGTTTTAGTAAATAACCTGTTTCGGTCAATAATCATCAGGAATATGACAGTTATCAGAAATATTACAGAAGATATTTCTGCCGAGCGCTGATACGCTTTCACTGTCAATACAAGATTACTGCTGACTGTTGCCGCAACAGGGAAAAAATTGACAAGAAGAGACAGAATCAACAGACTGACCGGTGTATGTATGATTCTTGATGCAATAAGAGTGCGTATTATATGTGGATTTTCTGTAAAGTAATATACTTGACAGATGGTACTGGCGGGCAGAAAACTAAGACAAAAACATAATAAATAAAGATTTTTGCCATAAATATCAATGATTTTCAAACATCCGCTTGTTACTTCAAGAAAAATTCCTGAAATCAAAGTGAATAAATTATTGTTTAGTGTGTAAAGTGAAACAACTTCACAGGCACAATAGAAAATAATTACAAAGCCACAGATGGAAAGAACGCTCTGAACTGCGTTGTTGATACATTCAACCAGGGAAGCATTTGTTTCTGAAACTGATTTTTGCTGAGAAACAATGTTATAATCGATAAAGAACGACAGTATAAATCCTGTGATAAGGCTTGCAAGAGCCAGGGACACAAAAAGCATTATTCCCGTCCGTGTATTTCCCAGATAACCTGTACCTACTGCAAATACACAGAATGAAAAAGAATTGTTTATCATTGTAACAGACAATACATTGATGGCTTTTTGCTCATATCCTGCCTGCTCCAGTTTTTTAATCAGGTTTGCACCCACGGCAAAACCACCCAGCAGAGACAAAAACAGGAAAGCACTGTATTTCCTGTCTTTTATTTTCATCAGGTTTGAATACCATATGAATGGCACGGAGAAGATATTGCTTACACTACTCTGCGCAATAATGTTGGACAGAACCATAAAAATATAGAGAGACGGTATTATGCTTTCATAGCATACCATCAATCCCTCTTTTACAAAAATCATTACTCCCCGGGCATTGGTCACAAGCACATACAAAACAGTGATATACAAAACAGGTGAGATAAATTTTTTTATTAACATACATACACCTCGCTGATAAATATATATGTTATAAAACAGTATTTTAGGTGAAATATGAGTATAAAATATAAAAAAGACGGTGTTGTGCAGGCTTTCAGGTCAATAGCGGATAAAGATATTTCAGCGGTAAGCACCTTGTTGAGCGTGGATATAAATGGAAATCTTATTGTGGAAAGCTTCAGGAAACTTATAGAGTATGACAGCAATAAAATTTCACTGGATACAGGCTGTAAGTTGGTATATATATATGGTCAGAATATGAAAATACTGACGTTCAGCAAAGCTCAGCTGCAGATAGACGGTGAAATCACAAAAATAGAGTTTTTTGAGGTATAAAATGTTTGCAAAGGTCAGTTTTAATGTAACTGCAGGACTGTATACGGATTTTCTGAATTATATGCTGGAAAATGACCTGCCTGTATTTGAAATAGAAAGTACACATTTGGGTTTTACAGCGCTCTGCTATGCAGAGGATTACAGAAAAATTGCCGCTGTTGCCCGCAGATTTCAATGCAGAATAAGAATAATTTCAAAAAAAGGCCTGTATTTCAGGCTTCGTAAATTCAGAAACAGAAAGGGTCTGCTGGCAGGGGTAGTTGTTTTTGTATTTTTATCTTATTTTTTTTCAAATATTATCTGGAACATAAAAATAAACACAGATAATATTCTGCTGAAAAATGAAATATCAGCCCAGCTTTACCGGCAGGGCATATCTGCAGGTACTTTTTATAACAAAGATAAGCTGCAGCAGGCAAAAGACAACATTATAACTATGAATAATGACATAAGCCATATTTCCCTTAATTTTTATAAAGGTGTGCTGAACTGTGAAATATATCCAAGAAAACAGAGAGCAGACTATATTTCGGATTTGTCAGATGCGGATATATTTGCATCAATGTCAGGAATTATAACAGACCTGCGTGTGTATTCCGGTTATTCAACGGTTGAACTGGGGCAGAGTGTATCACAGGGAGATTTGCTGGTATCTCACACTACTGCTGATATTTATGGTAATATCTATACAAGTGATACCAGGGCATATATAGAAGCGCTGTGCGATAAAACTTATTCGATTTATATTCCGTTCAGCAAAACTTCCCAGGTGCTGACAGGCCACAAAGACAAAACCGTATATCTGGAATTTCTTGGTCAGGAAATATGTATACAGGAAGCCGACACCTCACAGTGGAGTGAAAGTGTGGATAATACTGATATAGAGTATTGCACTTTCATGGGTTTTCATCTGCCTGTAACGGTCAGAACAGTGACTCACTGTCGTTTAGCGGCTGTAATTATTGAAAACGATACTCTTACCGCAAGAAATATTGCTCGCCTTCAGCTGCAGCATATGATTGAAAACGATAATTTGCTGAAAAAAGAAATCAACCGCAGTTATGATTATGTTATTGATGACAAAGGTATGCTGCTCAACTGCATTGTGACAGGGCACTATCAGATAACCTGATATTATTTACTTATTTTTATATTTATGTTATACTTAATTATTAAATATTTTAGAGGTGACATTTTGGCAGAAAAACTTTTTGAAGTTCTGGACAATGATATAGCACTGGCTATATGCGGTCCGTTTAATACAAATATCAACCATATGGAAAAGACACTGAACAGTGCTATCATATGCCGCGGCACAACATTCAAAGTAAGCGGTGATGATGAAAATGTAAACAATACGATCAGTGCTCTTACAGCTATGGAAGATTTATATAAACGTGGTACAGAGCTTGATGAACAGGCTGTGCGTTACTGTATTTCACTCGCCTATGAAAATAATGGCAGCAAAGCAAGAGAACTGACAGGCGAACTGGTGCTTCTTACATCAAAGGGCAAGCCAATCAGGGCAAAAACCCTTGGTCAGAAAGAATATCTGAAAGCAATTGAAAAAAATTCCATCACCTTTGGTGTGGGACCTGCAGGTACAGGTAAAACATATCTTGCAGTTGCTATGGCTGTAAAAGCATTCAAGGCAGGTACAGTCTCCAGAATCATCCTTACACGCCCTGCTGTGGAAGCAGGGGAAAGACTGGGGTTCCTGCCTGGTGACCTGCAGAGCAAGGTTGACCCATATCTGCGTCCGCTTTATGATGGCCTTTTTGATATGATGGGACCTGAAACATTCCGGAAACTGGTGGAAAAAGGTGTTATAGAAGTTGCTCCGCTGGCATATATGCGCGGCCGTACACTTGACGACAGCTTTATCATCCTTGACGAAGCGCAGAATACCACAAAAGAACAGATGAAAATGTTCCTTACACGTATGGGTATGGGCTCCAAAGTAGTTGTCACAGGAGACATCACACAGATTGACCTGCCGCGGGAAAAGAAATCCGGCCTCAAAGATGCAATGCAGATACTGAAAAACATAGACGATATTGCAATTGTACGCCTCAGCGAAAAAGACGTTGTACGTCACAAGCTGGTACAGGATATTGTAAAAGCCTATGAAAAAGCCGCCAACGAAAAACCAAAATTTGAAAAGCCAAATTTTAACGACAGAAAGACAGGTAAGAGATATTATGCCAAATAAAGTATGGATTACAAACGAACAGAATAAAGTAGAATTCACACCGGCTATGCGCCGCCTTATCAGAAAAAGCTGCAATGCTGTTCTGGTAAATGAAGGTATGCTGTTTGACTGTGAAATATCAGTTACCCTTGTAAGCAATGAAGAAATTGCACTGCTCAATGGTCAGTTCAGAAACAAACCTGTTGAAACAGATGTGCTATCTTTCCCTTTGGGTAATGACGGCGTGTATGATGAAAATCCGGAAACAGGTGCAATTATGCTGGGTGATATTGTAATTTCCCTTGAAAAAGCACTGCAGCAGGCTGAAATGTATGGCCATTCCACAGACAGGGAAGTGGCATTCCTCACAGTTCACTCAATGCACCATCTTCTTGGCTATGACCACGAAAACGGCGGCGAAGAAGAAAGAATTATGAGAATGAAAGAAGAACAGGTTCTGGAAAAAATGGGCCTGCCAAGAATTGGTATTTCCCCGGATAAAGAATAATTATGATTAAACGATTTTTGAAAAGTATGGGATATGCCCGGAAAGGAATAAAACTGGGCATAACAGAAGAACGCAATATGCGCATAGATATTGTGGCTATGCTGTTTGTATGGTTTCATATGCAGTTTTATAATTTTGATACTGCAGAAACTGTTATTCTGGTGCTTGTGACATTTCTTGTGCCGGCTTTTGAGCTGATGAATACAGCTGTGGAAAGGGCTGTACACAAGCCTGATGCAGAGCATTGGATGCCTGCCGGTGATGCCAAGGACACAGCTGCCGGTGCAGTGCTGATTATGACAATCGGCGCGGTGGTTATAGCTGCCATAATGTTTACAGAAAGCATAGGTGTAAAACGTGTGCTGGATTTCTATCTTGATGATTTTACACATATTGCAGGTCTGGTGCTGTATATCGTACTTTCATACTTTTTTATTACAATAGACAATTACAGAAAAAAGGATAAATAAATGGAAAACTCCAAATCAATTTTTGTTGCCCTTGTGGGCAAGCCAAACGTGGGTAAATCATCACTTATGAACCTTGTTCTGGGTGAAAAGATTGCTATCGTTACACAGAAACCGCAGACAACCCGTACAAGCATTACAGGCATACTTACAAAAGGCCCAACACAGTTTGTTTTTATGGATACACCTGGTATTCATACACCTAAAACAAAGCTGGGCGAAAGAATGGTAAAAACCAGCACAAAAGCTATTGCCGATGTGGACCTAGCTGTAATGCTTTTTGAACCATACGGTGAATTTAATGAAGCGGAGCTGGCTCTGGTTGAAAGCATAAAGAAAGCAAAAATTCCTGCCATAGCTGTAATCAACAAAAAGGATACCCTTAAAAAAGAAGAGGATGCTGTAATCCATGCAGAAAAAATCAAAGAACTCGGTGTTTTTGATAAAGTTATGGTTATTTCTGCACGTGAAAACAGCGGTGTTGAAGAACTTATGGCTGAAATTGACGGCTATGCCATGGAAGGTCCACATTATTTTGATGATGACGCAGTTACAGATATGCCTGAAAAGGTTATTGTTGCAGAAATTGTGCGCGAAAAACTGCTACTGAATATGAGGGATGAAATTCCACACGGCACAAATGTAGAAGTAGAATCCTTTAAAGAACGCAAAGACAAAAATCTTATAGACATCAGTGTTGTAATCTACTGCGAACGCAAAAGTCATAAAGGTATGATTATCGGCAAGCAGGGTGCAATGCTGAAAAAAATCGGCTCACAGGCCAGAGCGGATATAGAAGAATTCCTGTCTGCAAAGGTAAATATGCAGTGCTGGGTAAAGGTTAAGGAAGACTGGCGTGATTCCAACTTTATCCTGAATGACTTTGGCTTCAAAGACGAATAACAAGGTTTAAATTTCCACCTATAATTTGTTGTGAATTACATACAATAAAACCACACAGATAAAAGAGGTGGTTATATGAATACAGATTACTGGCAACAGTTTCTCAAAACTGGTTCTGTTCAGGATTATCTGAACTACAGAAGCAGTATATCTTCTTCACTGAAAAACGAAAACAATGGCAAATCAGACGATAAAAGCAACGGGAATAGTAATAAAAGAGATAAAAACTAAAGAAAATGACAGAATTATTACTGTTCTTTCAAAAGAATTGGGTGTTATAAGCATATATGCAAAAGGCGCTATGAGATTGAAAAACAAATTTCATAGCGCTACAGGTTTGTTTACATACAGTGAGTTTGTTCTTTTTGAGTCCCGTGCATCAGAGCTTTATCAGGTAAATGAAGCTTCTGTGAAACATATATTCCACAGTTTGAGCTCAAATGTAGAGTATCTTGCCCTGGCTATGTATATGTCTGAACTGGTATGCGAAGTAAACGTGCCGGATGATATGAACAATGAGATACTCCGCCTTTTTCTGAATATGCTTCATATGCTTACAACAGAAAAATGGTCTGTTTCCCTGTGCAAAGCAGCATTTGAAATGCGTCTTATGTGTGATACAGGCTTCAGACCCAATCTGCTTGGCTGCAAACGCTGTGGTCAGTTTGAAACAGATGTGTTTTTCTTTGATACTGAAAACGGCGATATAGTGTGTGCCACCTGTGGCAAAAGCTATGATGTTGGCTTTTATATAGCAGAAAGGGCAGCGGTAATGGCCCTGCGCTATCTGGCATATGCAGACCTGGAAAAAATGTTCACATTTAATATAACAGGCAATGCACGCTATCAGTTGTGCCGGATATGCGAAAAATATGTGCTTGAGCACACCAGATACGATTATAAAACATTGGAATTTTACAAGAGTGTACACATAGAGGAGAAATAAATTGAAAATTAAAAGTTTAAAGGCTATAGAATTCAATCAGATTCTGGCCCAGCTCAGCGAACTGTGTATATTCGCTGACAATAAAAAACAGGCGCTGGAGCTTATGCCAAGCGCCGATACAGAGTTTGTAAGGGAAGAACTGCTTAAAGCAGATGTTCTTACCGCTTATATTTACAAATATTCAGACCCTCGTCTTGACAGTGCACGGGGGGCCTATGAAGCTGTTGTACACAGCCAGAAAGGCGCTATGCTGTCCTGTGCAGAGCTGCTTACAGTAGCCAGAATGTATCGCAACTTTGAAAGAATCAAAAAATGGTATTTCCGGTACGAAAGAAACGACAGCATTCTCGACTGGCAGGTTTCATCCATTACAGAAAACCCACATCTGGAAAAAGCAATCACAGATGCAATTATTTCTGATAATCAGGTGGCAGATACCGCCAGCGATGGTCTGTATGACGTAAGAAGAAAAATCAAACAGGCGGAAAGCTCTGTGCGTGACAAGCTGGATAATATCATCCGTAGCCAGAGTTATCAGAAATATCTGCAGGAAGCTGTTGTCACTATCAGACAGAACAAATTTGTTATCCCAGTAAAAGCAGAGCATAAAAATGATATTCCGGGTGTTGTACACGATGTTTCCTCATCCGGTTCCACATTCTTTGTTGAGCCTGCAATAATTGCAGACCTCAATGCAAAAATCATGCAGCTGTACAATCAGGAACAGGAAGAAATCAACAAGATTCTGTTTAAATTATCGCAGATGGTTTCCAACAACTCCGGTTTCTTTATTGACAGCTACAAAAAGCTGCTGGAAATTGACAGATATATTGCCAGGGCAAAACTGGCTATCCGTATGGATGCCGTTATGCCGGAGGTAAATGAAGAACTGAAATTCAACCTGTCAAAAGCACGCCATCCGCTGATTGAAAAAAGTAAGGTTGTGCCTATAGATATTTCACTGGGTTTTGATTATGATACTATGATTATCACAGGCCCTAATACAGGCGGTAAAACTGTATCCCTCAAAACTGCAGGCCTTCTGTGTGCAATGGCTGCGTCCGGCCTGCTTATACCTGCACACGAAAGTAGCTCTGTCTGCCTTTTTGACAACATTCTGGTTGATATAGGTGATGAACAGTCTATCCAGCAAAGCCTGTCCACTTTCTCCGGCCATATGACCAATATTGCCAGAATTTTAAAACAGGCAGACAGCAGAAGCCTGGTGCTTATGGATGAACTTGGTGCAGGTACAGACCCTGCGGAAGGTGCTGCACTGGCATTGAGCATTATTGAACAACTGAGAAAGCAGGGTTCAAAAGTAATCGCCACAACCCATTATGGCGAACTGAAAATTTATGCCCTTGAAGCACCTGGCGTGCAGAATGCCAGCTGTGAGTTCGATACAGAAACCCTGCGCCCTACATATAAAATTATTGTGGGTGTTCCGGGTAAATCAAATGCTTTCTATATTTCAAAACGCCTTGGCATCAGTGATGAAATAATTGAAAATGCTAAAAGCCATCTTTCAAATGACGAGAAAAACCTGAACAAGGTATTTGGGCAGCTGGAAGATATGAAAAAGCAGCTTAAAGCCAGTCAGGAAGAGATTGAACAGCTGAAAGACTATTCCGCTGTAAAAATGCGTCAGGCTGAAGAAAAAAGTGAAAAAATTATCAGACAGGCACAGCAGGAAGCCGAACTTGTAACACAGCGTGCAAGACAGAATGCACAGAAAGTACAGGATGAAGCATATAAACTGGCTGATGAACTGAAAGTATTGCAGAAACAGGAAAATGTTTCTGCACAGCAGCGTCTGCAGAAAGCCAGGGATATCGCCCGCAACCAGACACAGAAACTTATTTCTATGGTGGAAGACAAGGAAGAAGCCATTGTTGATCACCCAAAGCTTGAAAGCGTGAAAAAAGGGGACAAGGTTATTATAGCCTCTCTCAACAAAGCCGCTGTGGTACAGGGACCAGCAAATGCCAACGGTATGGTTGATGTAGTGGCAGGTATTATTAAAACAAAGGTTCATATCAGTGACCTTTATGCTGATACAGCCAAACCAAAACAGCCACAGAAACAGTACAGAAATGTACAGACCAAAGTGGTAAAAGGCGAAAATGTGCGTGACTCCAATACAGAAATCAATCTGCTTGGTATGACGGTGGAAGATGCCATTCTGGAGGTTGACCGTTTCCTTGATAACGGCGTGATGAAAAGACTTAATGTTCTTTATATCATTCACGGCAAAGGTACAGGCGCACTGCGCAGTGGTATACATCAGTATCTGCGCAAACATCCGCACGTTAAGTATTTCCGTCTTGGCACTTATGGTGAGGGCGAAAGCGGTGTAACCGTTGTTGAATTGAAATAGGTTATATTGATAAAAAATAATTTATACAAATTTGGTGTTCAATCTATTGACTTTATATTTATATAATTCTATAATTATTATTAATAAGGAACCTAATTGAATTCATGGATACTCACTGCTGCGGCAATGAGTATCTTTATGTGTTCAGTTTAAATTTATGATTTGAAAGGATGTGCTATTTTGGCAAGAGATTTTACAACCGGCAAACCTATGAGTACCATCTTTATGTTTGCTATTCCAATGCTTATAGGTAATATTTTCCAGCAGTTATACAGCACAGTTGACACAATTATTGTAGGTAACTATGAAGGTGCTAGTGCTATTGCTGCTGTTTCAGCGAGTACTGCTTTACAGTTCCTGCTTGTTTCCATAGCGATGGGCTTTACATCTGGTATGTCTGTTGTTATTTCACAGGTTTACGGTGCCCGTGACTATGATAAAATGAAACGTGTTTTCTCCACAGGCTTTATTTTTGTTATTATTGTAGCTTTTGCTATGGCAGTGATTGGTACATTTATATCCAAGCCTGTGCTTGAACTCCTGGGGACAGATGTCTCAATTCTTGAAGATGCTGCTACATATCTCAAGATTATGTTCCTGGGGATGCCATTCCAGTTTGTTTATAATATTTATGCATCTGTTCTCCGTGCAATTGGTGACAGTAAAACACCGTTGTACTTCTTGATTGTTGCGGCACTTACAAACATTGTTCTTGACCTTGTTTTTGTTGCAAACTTCGGTATGGGCGTTGCAGGTGTTGCATGGGCCACTCTTATTTCACAGGCTTTGTCAGGGTTCCTGTGTCATATTTATGTAGGTAAAAAGGTTACTATTTTCAAACTTGGCAAAGGGGAATGGAAACTGGAAAAAGATTTGCTTAAGCCGATTATCAGTTATGGTCTTCCTGCTTCCATTCAGCAGTCAGTTGTTTCACTGGGTATGCTGTTTGTTCAAACACAAATCAACTTCTTTGGTCCTAATATGACAGCGGCTTATGGTGTTTCCAACAGAATTCAGAACTTTGCTACAATGCCACAGATGCAGCTTGCTATGGCACTTTCAATGTTTGCAGGCCAGAATATAGGTGCAGGTGAAGAACAGAGAGCAAAAGACGGAATCAAGGCTACAATGTTTATGCAGTTGGTTTATGCTATCGCTATGGCATTTATCCTTCCGGTTATTGCTCCTGCACTTATCAAGGCTTTTGGTCTTGCTAACGACGCAACAGTTCTTGGTCTTGCCACGATGGGGCTTTCCTTTATGGCACGTATGGTTTGGCTGTTTGGTATGTTCCAGGCTCTCAACCAATTCCACCGCGGTGTTGGCGATACTAAATTCTCTATGATTGCATCACTCTGCCTGGTGCTTGTTCGTGTTCCTATAACATATTTTATGGTTCACGTTGCACAGCTTGGCGAAATTTCCATCTGGGCCGGTATGTGTACAGGTTGGGCTGTTGCATTTACTCTCAACGCAATCCGCTTCCTTACAGGCGGCTGGAGAGGCAAAGCTTACGTTCAGGGGCGTATTGATAAGAAAAAAGAAGCTTAAGTTAATTCCTATATTTAGATATTAAAACGAGGTATTTTCATACCTCGTTTTTCTTTTGCCATAAAATGACATTTATTATTTACTCCAGGGAATAAAATAGTATCAGGTGATATTTTGAAACTGACAGTTTACATAGATATTCTAATTGTGGTGAATATAATTATAAATTATATTCTTATAAGACTTGCCTGTATTGTATCAGGTTCAGTTGCAGATTTTAAAAGAAAGATTATATCTTCAGTAACAGGAGCGTTTTTTTCGCTGGCAATATTCTTTGAATTGTCGGATTTAAGTTCAGTTTTGCTGAAAATCATTTCCGTGCTTCTGTGCGGCAGCATTTCTTTCGGCTATGGCAACAGGAGATTTTTTCTGAAAAATCTATTTTCCCTTATAGCGGTAAATGTTATTTTTTCAGGTTTTGTAATGTTGATGGCGGATAAATCAACATTCGTGTATTTCAATAACTATATGTATTATTTCAATATAAATCCTGTTATGCTGGTATTATGTATTTTTGCGCTGTACATTATTATTTCGACAGGTGAATTGCTTTTCAGCGCACCAAAAGAACAGTTATATGATTTTGTTATTGAAATGAATGGACAGGAGTATAATCTGACAGGTTTTTATGATACAGGGTTTGGAATTAAAGATATTATAAATGACAGGGCTGTTATAATGTGCAGTTTTGACACTATAAAAGATATGGCATCACCGCATATGTTAAAAGAAATATACAGCTTTTTTACAAAAGGGGAATATCAGAGCTGTGATATATTTCCACTGTTTTATGGGGATATATCCGGTAAAGGAATGCTGCCGGCAATAAAAGCGGAGAAAGTTTATATAGAAAAGAATGGAAAAAGAACAGAAATAAAAAATACTGCGATTGCAGTATGCCGCCAGAATTTATCGGATGAATATCAGATAATATTTGGCAAACAAATAATGAAAAGAACAGGAAGCTGATTATGAAAAAACGTATTTCATCTTTATTGACAGATTTTTTTGTCGGATTATGCAAGGTATATTATATCAATGGGCCTCAGACTTTGCCGCCGCCACTTACTCCCCGGCAGGAGGAAGCAGTTTTTTCCGGCCTGGAAAACAATGACCCGGAGGCTGCCAATCTGCTGATTGTACATAATCTGCGTCTGGTGGTTTATATAGCCAAAAAGTTTGAAAATACGGGTATTCCTGTTGATGACCTGACATCCATCGGTACAATGGGGCTTATAAAAGCGGTAAA
>CAZYSS010000035.1:0-1863 GCA_964649845.1 uncultured Oscillospiraceae bacterium | reverse complement strand
CGTCCAGAAACATCAAATTTGCCACATATGCTTCCCGCTGTGTGGAAAATGAAATACTAATGTACCTGCGCAAACGGTCCAACAGGAATATTGATATCAGTATGGATGAAGCATTGTCCACAGATTCGGATGGAAATGAGCTTAATCTCATAGATGTGCTTTATACCGATGAAAATGAAATAAGCAAAGATATGGAAACTGAAAGCGACAGGAAGATAATATGGCAGTCTCTGGAATGTCTTTCACAACGAGAAAAAGACATTATGGTAATGCGCTTCGGACTGAATGGAAATGAAGAAAAAACACAGAAAGAGGTAGCGGATATAATAGGGATTTCCCAGTCCTATATATCCAGACTGGAAAAAAGAATATTGAAAAAGCTTAAACGAGAGATAGAAAAAATTGGTTAGGAACAATTGACATACATAAAATATCACTTTTCTACAGATAATTATTAAAAATTATAGTAGGGAAGTGATATTTCTGTATTATAAAAAAGTGGAAATTACTGGCGTAAATACAGCCACATTACCCACTCTGACAGAAAAAGAGCGTGAAGCGCTTATTATAAAAATGAAAAACGGAGATAAAAAGGCAAAGGATAAGCTGATAATGGCAAACCTGAAGCTTATACTCAGCATTATCCAGAAAGTCAATAATAAAAACGCAGACCCGGATGACCTATTTCAGGTTGGCTGTATAGGTCTTATCAAAGCACTGAATAATTTTGATCCTACTCTCAACATACAGTTTTCCACATATGGTGTAGTGATGATATTGGGAGAAATCAAAAGGTATATGCGCGATAACAGCAGTGTAAAGGTCAGCCGCAGTACAAAGGATATTGCATACAAGGCTATAAGCTACAAGGAAAACTATATTCACCGGAACGGAAGCGAACCTACAGTGGAGGATATAGCACAGCACTTCGGTACAACAACATACAGGATAAGCAACGCACTTGAAGCTATTTCTCCTACAATATCCCTGTATGAACCTGCCTTCAATGAACAGAGTGAGAATACATTGCTGATGGACCAGATTACCACCGATAATTTTGAAGATGCATTTATTTCAAAAACTATAATAAAAGATGTACTTCACGGCCTGAAAAGCAGGGAAAAGCGCATTATGAATTTAAGATATCTGCAGGGCAAAACCCAGACCCAGGTTGCCGCCATAGTAGGTATAAGTCAGGCACAGGTCTCAAGAATTGAAAAAAATGTGCTTTCGCTTGTGAAAAAACAACTGGAAATCTGACCATAGGAACACCATTTTAATCATTTTCATATATTGAAATATGGAGGTGATTTTATGGTGTCCCTTTCTGTTTTATGTGAAAAGGATATTATAAGCATATCAACAGGTCAGAATATTGGCAGGGCTGATGATATAGAGTTCAGCGAAAAGACTGCAAAGGTGGAAAACCTGGTGGTTTTCGGCAGACCGAAACTGTTCGGGCTTCTGGGCAGAGGCAAGGATATCAGGATACCCTGGACCGATGTAATCACCGTGGGAAAAGACGTGATACTGATAAATTCACATCAAATCAGCACCAGTGAAAAGCAGGGTAGTGTAAAAGTGGACTATGATTGAAAATTCCTTTAAATATGGGCAAAAAAGAGAATATATACTGTTGACATTGTGCATTTTGTATGATAAAATATCAAAGCGCAAATACGCACGCTGTATTCCTTATGGGTGGTGTAATTAATTATATCCCATAAAAATTCGCAAAATACAGCGGAGGACACAACCAAACGGAGGTAAAATATTATGTCATCAGTATCAATGAAACAATTGCTTGAAGCCGGCGTACACTTCGGCCACCAGACAAGAAGATGGAACCCTAAAATGGCTAAA
>CAZYSS010000034.1:19046-20715 GCA_964649845.1 uncultured Oscillospiraceae bacterium | reverse complement strand
CCTGTTGAAAAACAGAGGAGCTATCAGAAACTTATAAACTATTGCGTTTTAAAGGTTCTGCATAGCTGCAGGACCTTTCTTTTTTAGAAAATTCTGCGCTAAACAAACTTTATTCAATTTTTTTGCGGAGGAAAACTTATGAACTCAATTTATTACAACGGTAACATTTATGTAGAAAGAGACAGATTTGTAGAAGCTATGCTGGTTTCTGGCGGTCTGGTACAGAAAATCGGCACACTGGAAGAAGTAACAGAAGGTCTGTGCCCAAAATGCGAAAGAGAAATGATTGACCTTGAAGGCAGAACAGTTATTCCGGGCTTCAACGATTCACACTGCCACGCTCTCAACACAGGTACAGCACTGGCTTGTGTAATTCTCCACGGCTCCACAGCTATGTCTGAAATTATTGAAAAAGGCCGTGAATTCCTTGCACAGCACCCACTTAAAGAGGGTGGCGTTCTGGTAGGCCGCGGCTGGAACCAGGACTATTTCACAGATGAAAACAGAATCCCTACAAGATATGACCTTGACAAAATCACAACAGAATTCCCTGTAGTTTACACACGTACCTGCGGTCATTTGCTGGTATGTAACTCCAAAGCTCTGGAAGTTGCAGGCATCACAAAAGATTCCCAGCCACTGCCAGGCGGTGAACTGTACAGATTTGAAGACGGTGAGCCAAACGGTCAGTTCTCCGAAAATGCACAGAGAGTTATCCAGAACATCATCCCAGCTGAAACAGTTGAATCAATGTCTGAAAAACTGAACATTGCTATGGAATATGCAGCAAGCCTGGGTATCACAACAGTTCAGACAAACGATATCGGCCGTGATGCATGGAGAGAAATTGACAAAGCATTCAAACTTACATATGCAACAAATCCTAATGCTATCAGAACATATAACCAGTGTGCATTCAACGACCTGGAAACATACCAGGGCTTTATTGATGCAGGCTGTGTAACAGGCACAGGCGACGATATGATGAAATACGGTCCGCTGAAAATGTTTGTTGACGGTTCTCTTGGCGCACGTACAGCTCTTATGAGACAGCCTTATGCTGACGATGCATCAACATATGGTGTTCCAACAATGACAGTTGAAAACTTTGAAGCTATGGTAAAACTGGCTGATGACAACAACTGTCAGGTAGCAGTACACGCTATAGGTGATGGCGCTATCGAAATGGTGCTCAACGCATATGACAAAGTTATTGAAGGCAATAACAACAAAAATCGTCATGCAGTTATCCATTGCCAGATTACAGACAACGAAATGCTGGAAAGATTTAAAGTAAAAGACGTTCTGGCACAGGTACAGCCAATCTTTATCCACTACGATATGAATGTTGTAGCAGAACGAGTTGGCGAAGAACTGGCTTCCACATCCTATGCATTCGGCGACCTGTTCCGTATGGGCGTTCACACATCTTATGGCACAGACTCCCCAGTAGAAAACCTGCAGCCGTTTGAAAACCTGTACTGCGCAGTTACAAGAAAACGCCTTGACGGTGCACGCACATACCGCGAAGACCAGTGTGTAGATATTTACGATGCTATCGACCAGTACACAGCAGGTTCCGCTTACACAGAATTTGCAGAAAACAGAAAAGGCCGTCTGATGCCAGGCTTCCTTGCTGACTTTGCAGTTCTGGACAGAAATATTTTCA
>CAZYSS010000034.1:6715-18946 GCA_964649845.1 uncultured Oscillospiraceae bacterium | reverse complement strand
CAGTTCCATCTGACGAAATCAAAGATGTAAAATGTGTAAGAACAGTTCTGGGCGGTAAAACAATTTTCCAGAGATAATTCAGATCTCAATCTGAAATTAAATACTTTCCTGAAAAAACGGAGTGATGAAAGAAGAAATCACTCCGTTTTTGTTTTATTTTAGTTGTAAATATGTTAGAATATAACAAGAAATTTTAAATTCTGAATATTGTATTTATTATTTATAAAAAGGTGGTCAAAACAAATGAAAGTATTGTTGGTTAATGGCAGCCCTCGTCCTGCAGGAGAAACTTATGCCTCTTTGAAAATAATTGAAGATGCGCTGAATAAAAATGGTATAGAATGTGTCTGGTTCCAGTTGGGTAAAAATGCAGTGAGAGGATGTATTCACTGTGAAGGATGTAAGGATAGTTACAGATGTGTGTTTGATGATGAATGTAATGAATTGCTGGAGAAGATAATCGAATGTGATGGCGTGGTAATCGGTTCTCCGGTATATTTTGCAAGTGCAAACGGTACTCTGTGTGCTTTGTTGGACAGAGTATTTTATGCTGGTGCAAATTATGGCGGACTTTTTAAAGGCAAAGTGTCTGCCGGAGTTGCAACCTGCTGGCGTGCAGGAGCTACTGCTACACTGGACAGGATAAACAAATATTTCACTTTTGCAGAAATGCCGATTGTAAGCAGTAACTACTGGAATATGAAACTGACAGGTGAAGACCCATATGGCGAAAGTATATTGATTACTCTTGGAGAAAATATGTCATCCATATTGAAAAATAGATAGTATGTTATAAAACGGTTGTGCTTCGGAAAATTCAGAGCGTAATAGACAAGGCTTTTAAACTCATGTACGAAACAACTTTTAATGCTATCGACCAGCACACAGCAGGTTCCGCTTACACAGAATTTGCAAAAAACAGAAAAGGCTGTCTGATGCCAGGCTTCCTTACTGACTTTGCAGTTCCGGACAGAAACATTTTCACAGTTCCATCTGACGAAATCAAAGATGTAAAATGTGTAAGAACAGTTCTGGGCGGCAAAACAATTTTTCAGATATAATTCAGATCTCAATCTGAAATTAAATACTTTCCTGAAAAAACGGAGTGATGCAAATCACTCCGTTTACATTTTTACAGCATTGTTTCACGAATCGTCTGTTGATTGTCCATATAAACTATAATTTAACAGCATATTGGCACAAAAAACAGGCACAGCGTTATGCTGTGCCTGTTGACATTTATTGAAAATTATCACATAAGCAGTGGCAGGAACAGGTTTGCCAGGCTTAAAAACACAAAGAAACCCAATACGTCTGTTGCGGCTGTAAGGAATATGGAGCTGGCCAGGGCAGGGTCTACCTTCAGAGCTTTCAACACCAACGGTACAAAGAAGCCAAACACACCTGCTACAATGTTATTCAGTATCATTGCCAGTACTGTGATTATACCCAGATATATATTGCCGTATTTCAGTGCAACTATAACACCTGCTATAGAACCTATAACAGCACCGTTTATAATGCCTGCCAGAATAGGTTTGATTACCTTCATCCAGTCATCCTTCAGGTTGATTTCACCCAGAGTGATGCTGCGCAGTACAATGGCCATTGTCTGATTACCTGCATTGCCGCCCATATTGGCAATGATTGTCATTGTGGCAGACAGGGCAACCACCTGTGAAATGGTGTCTTCAAACATTGACAGTGTAAATGATGCCAGAAATGCAGTGCACAGATTTACCATCAGCCATGGCAGACGGAATTTCACGCTTTCAAAAACAGTGGAATCAATACTTTCTTCTGCACTGGCACCACCCATTTTCAGAATATCTTCGGTCTGTTCTTCAAACAGAACGTCGATGATATCGTCGACGGTGATGATACCCAACAGAGCGCCTTTCCTGTTTACAACAGGTACTGCTGTAAGGTCGTATTTGGATGCAATATGGGAAACCTCTTCCTGGTCCATATCAGGAGTTACTGTAACCACATTGTCATACATTATTTCAGCAAGGGTGGTGGAGTTTTCTTCCACCAGAATATCTCTCAGGTCGGCAGTACCTATCAGCTCTTTTTTGCCATTCAGCACAAATATTGTATCGATAATCTCTGTTTTAGGTGCTATTTCCTTGATTTTCTGCAGAGCTTTTTCTACTGTCAGCTTGTCAGACAGGGCGATGTACTCTGTGGTCATAATACCGCCGGCGGTATCGTCAGCATACAGCAGCAGGCTTTCTACGTCATCTCTGCTTTTCAGTCTGCGCAGAATGGTTTTTCTGCGGTCAACAGGCATTTCACCGATAATATCTGCAATATCGTCGTTTGACATATATTTGAACATTGCCAGGATAGCAGGGTAATCCAGCAAAGCTACAAAGCGCTGCTGCAGGTCCTCGTCCATCTGCTCCAGAATCTGGGCGGCGTGTTCGTTGTCCAGACGCTCATAAAAAGCCAGCAGTTCTTCGTCTGTAAACTCTTCCATAGCTATGGCAACGTCGATGGCAAAGTCTGATTCGATAACATCGTTCAGCTCTTCCTGCTCGGTTGTCAGCAGCATATCGGTCAGGTCTACATCTGCTTCCTCCAGCTCGTCTTCATCAGCTGTAATGGCATCAATAAGTTCAATTATTTCATAGTTTTCTTCTTCGGTGATTTCTTCATCCAATGATGTGAAACCGATTTCATTCAATTTATCATCCATTAAAAATACCTCCTTTTCACCGGCGTGAAAAAGAGGTGGTATATCACAGTTTAAAGATAAACACCTGTTTCAGCGCCTGTATTATGTTGTAGGTCAACTGTGTAACTCCCGTACGGGTCACTACTCACAAGTGTCATCTCCTTTTATTGATTATTTTACGTGGATTTTACATATCCAACATTATAATTTTAGTCTAATAAACAGGCTTTTGTCAATGCTTTTTCCATATTGATGAAAGTGAAAATTTGCCTGCAAAAACAAAGCAGGGCAGCATATGCTGCCCCGTATATTTTATTTGATAGCTTTGTCTATAAATCCGCCGCCGATAACATATTCACCGTCATATATTACCACGCTCTGACCTCTTGCAGCAGCGCGTACAGGCTGTATAAATTCCAGTACTGTTTTTTCACTGTCGCTGTACACCACTTTTGCTGCATCTCCCTTTGCGGCACTGCGTACTTTAACTGTGTACACTTCGCCTTCGTTTAGCGGCTTTTCCTCTGTATACACAGGGCTGGAAAGTTCCACTCCTGTGAAAAATTCTTCGCCTGCATATCCCAGCAGAACATCGCCCGTGTCTGTGATTTCCTTTACAAAGGCCGGCTTGCCCAGGGCTACTCCCAGACCCTTTCTCTGACCTACGGTAAAGTTGTGCACACCATCATGGCGTCTTATTCTTTTGCCTTCAGGGGACATCAGCCAGCCGTATTTTGTCTTGTAGCCAAGATTTTTTATAAAATCGCCATAGTTGCCGTCAGGAATAAAGCATATTTCCTGACTGTCAGGCTTATCCCGTGTAAACAGTTCAAGCTGGCCTGCAATATCTCTGATTTCAGGTTTTTCATAACTGCCTATAGGCAGCAGCAGGCGGCTGAGCACGCTCTGTGGCAGGCGGTACAGCATATAGCTCTGGTCTTTTGCGACACTCACCGCTTTTTTTACATGGTAAAAATCTTCCACTTTTTCCACTTGTGCATAGTGACCTGTGGCAATATAGCCTATGCCCAGTTCATCAGCTGTTTTTATCAGTGTGGCAAATTTCACATGTGGATTGCACACAATACAAGGGTTTGGCGTTCTGCCGCTTACATAGTTTTCGCAGAATGGCGCCACCACATATTTTCTGAAATCCTCCTGTGCATCTGCCACGTGCAGGGTGATCCCCAGCTTGTCGCACACTTTCTGTGCATCCTTTACGGCTTCATCGCTTTCAGGTGAAAAGCGTATCACCACGCCTTCCACTTCCAGCCCCTGCTTTTTCAGCAGGTCTATACATACAGATGAATCCACGCCGCCGGAAACACCCACCAGCACTTTTTTATAATCAAGACGTTCAGTCATAGAATACCCTCCGGTAAATTGAACTGTTCTTTCTGTTATCATAAATCGGTTGTACAAATAATTCAACAAGAAAATATTGTATATTATTATGATATCAGGGAACAATTCATAAAATTGCAATACATATTATCTGAATTTCTGGCTTTCAGCCACTGCCATTGCATCACAGCGTTCGTTTTCAGGATGGCCTGCATGACCTTTTATCCAGTTGAAAGTCACATTGTGCTTTTTCAGCAATGGTAAAATCTGCTCCCACAGGTCCACATTCAGTGCAGGTTTGCCGTCACCTTTTTTCCAGCCTTTTTTTTGCCAGGAGTATACCCAGCCTTTTGTAATGCTGTCTATCACATATTTGGAGTCGCTGGTCAGTATAACTTCGCAAGGCTCTTTCAGCGCTTGCAATGCATAAAGAACGGCACACATTTCCATTCTGTTGTTGGTGGTATGTTTTTCGCCGCCGGACAATTCCTTCTCCACGCCGTTGTATCGTAGTATGGCACCCCAGCCTCCGGGGCCGGGGTTGCCGCTGCAGGCCCCGTCTGTAAAAATGTGAACAGTTTTCATATATCTTTCCTTTCAGGACTATAATTTTCTACTTAATAACAATGTAATTATATATTAAATGGCGGTTTATGTAAAGAATTCACAATAATAACCTGCCCGTCTTGACAATATAATCTTAATTAAAGTATTATTTATTATATAGTGTATTGATAAAATACCACAAGTGCGTTTGAAAATTATTGGGAAATACCCATACTTTAAGAGTCCGTTTACATATTAAAAATCAGCCTGTTTACCACCATTTTATTATGGTGTATTTTCTCATTCGTTTTTTACAGGCTGCGAAAGGAGCATCAATGCCAAAAAAAGAAACAAAGAAATATTTCAGAAAAACAAAATATTATCACAATAAAAAGACAACAAAAAAGGAGGAGCCTGTGGAAGCTATTCGCATCATACCCCTTGGGGGCCTTAATGAAATTGGCAAAAATATGACGGTTTATGAATGCAGGGGTGATATGTTTATCGTGGACTGCGGAAACACATTCCCGGACAGTGAAATGTTTGGTGTAGACCTTGTTATCCCTGATTTTACCTATGTTCTGGAAAATGCGGATAAAATCAAAGGTATCGTAATTACCCACGGCCATGAAGACCACATCGGCTCACTGCCTTATCTTATGAATGAACTTCACGTGCCTGTTTACGCCACAAAGCTTACAAAAGGTCTTATTGAAAACAAGCTCAGTGAACATTCACTGAAAAACGTGGTGGAAATCAATGTTATCCAGCCAGGAGACAGAATCCAGCTGGGTTGTATGACAGTTGTGCCTATCCATGTAAACCATTCCATCCCGGATGCAGTAGGTCTTGCAATTGAATCACCTGCAGGTGTTGTAATTACTACAGGGGACTTCAAAATCGACTACACACCTCCACAGGGAGATACTACAGACCTGTCCACCTTTGCACGCTATGGCAGCCAGGGTGTGCTGGCATTCCTGTCAGACTCCACCAACGCAGAACGCCGTGGCTCATCAGCAAGTGAAAAGACAGTGGGCAAATCCTTTGCAGACTTTTTTGCAAAGGCAGAAAACAAAAGAATTGTTATAGCCACCTTCTCATCAAACATCTACCGCATACAGCAGATACTTGACCTGGCTGTGAAACACAACAGAAAGGTGGTTGTTTCAGGCCGCAGTATGATAAACAATATTTCAATGGCTTTTGAACTGGGTTATCTTACCGCACCGGAAAATATTATGATTGAACCTGACCAGGTGAAAAACTATGAACCTGGCCAGATAGTGCTTATCACCACAGGCAGCCAGGGTGAACCTCTGTCTGCCCTGTCCAGAATGGCCGGTGGTACACACCGCCAGTTCTCTATCGGCCCTACAGACTTTATCATCATCTCTGCCACACCTATCCCCGGCAACGAAAAGATGGTTACAAAGGTTGTAAACGGCCTTATGAAACTGGGTGCAACAGTTATTTATGAATCAATGTATGATGTGCACGTTTCCGGCCATGCCTGCCAGGAAGAACTGAAGCTTATGCTCAACCTGGTAAAACCACAGTATTTTATCCCTGTTCACGGTGAATACAAACATCTGAAACGCCATGCAATGCTGGCAGAAAATGCAGGTATCCCTACAGAAAACATTATCCTTGCCAACACCGGCGAAGTGCTGAAACTGGACAAAAACGGTATTGCAGTGGAAGAAACTGTAACCAGCGGTCAGGTACTGGTAGACGGTCTGGGTGTAGGGGACGTGGGCAGCGTGGTTCTGCGTGACCGCCGCCATCTTTCACAGGATGGTCTGGTTGTGGTCGTGTTTACAGTAGACAGCTACTCCGGCCAGCTGCTCAGCGGTCCGGACATAGTTTCCCGCGGTTTCGTATATGTAAAGGAAAGTGAAGGTCTTATCAGTGAAGCACGACTGGCTGCACGTGCGGTTATAGAAAAATATGAAAACTATGACTACAAAGACTGGACTGTTATCAAAAGCAAAATACGCGACCAGGTTTCTTCAGTGCTTTACAAAAAGACAAAGAGAAGCCCTATGGTTCTGCCAATAGTTATGGAAGTATAAACTGAAAAATATCAAAAGAAATCAGGTGCTTTATGAAAAACAAATTCTGGGGTACAGATATAATTATTGTGATACTGGCTGTAATCACTCTTATATTCAGCGGCCTTATTGCATATCTCCATCCGGAACTGATACTTGTGTCGCTGGCTGGAATCATATCCTTGGTTATCATCATATCCATGAACACTCATGCTATCAGAAAAGCCATCCATGGTGTTTTCTTCGGCAGCGGCAGACAGGCTGCCCGCCAGCAGCTCAGCTTTGACAATCTGGCTGTGCCTGTTGCCATTATCAGCAAAGGCAGTATTGTGTGGTACAACACCGCTTTCCGTTCACAAATTCTCAAGGATACAGACTGTTATCTGGCACCGCTGACCAATGTGGTGCCTGGCCTGAAAATTGAAGAAGCCAGTGGCCGGCTTGGTCTTTCCCTGCCTGTGAATGACAGGGAATATACTATATTCTCATCGGCTTCTTCTGAAGACGGCAGTATGTGGGTGTGCTATTTTGTGGACGATACACAGCTGAAATGGGAAGCCAGGGAATACCATCTTACACGTCCTGTTGTAATGCAGGTGATTGTGGATACCTATGACGAAGTGCTGAAAGAACTGAAAGAAAGCAAGCGTGCCGGCATTATGGGTGCCCTTGACCAGATTATTGAAGATGTGGCCAATGAAACCAAGGGTATTTCTACAAAAATCGGTACCAGCCGCTATCATATTATTATAGAGGAAAGATATTTCTCACAGTTTGAGGAAAACCGCTTTGAAATACTTACAAAAGCAAGGGAACTGGAAGAAGATATGGTGACACTGTCCATCGGTGTGGGCCGTGGCGGCAAAGACTTTGCAGAAAATGATATGCTGTCACGTCAGGCACTGGACATGGCTCTGGGCCGTGGCGGTGATCAGGCTGTTATCAAAAGCAACGAGGGTTATGAATTTTTCGGCGGTACACAGGCAGCTGTGGAAAAACGCAGCAAGGTGCGCAGCCGTATTGTGGCAAAAGCCCTGCGCGATGTTATTATGCAGAGTGAACATATATTTATTATGGGTCACAGCACATCAGACCTGGATGCCATTGGTTCCGGCGTGGGTGTGGCTACAGCGGTAAAAAGCTGCGGCAAGCACCCATACATAGTTGTGCGTGAAGAAACCAGTCTGGCCAACAACCTTATCGACAAAGTGCGCCGGGAATGGGGAGATGAAGAACTGTTTATCTCCCCTGAAAAAGCGCTCAGTATGGGTCTGGCAGAAAACGCGCTGCTTATAATAGTGGACGTTCACGTTGCCCGTATGACAGAAAGTGAAGAACTGGTAAAACGTATAAACAAAAAGGTGGTTATTGACCACCACCGCCGTATGGTAGATTACATCAACGACACTGTTGTTTCATACCACGAGCCTTACGCTTCATCAGCCAGCGAACTGGTTTGCGAACTGCTGCAGTACATTGTTCCTGCACAGTACAGAATCCCACAGATTACAGCAGAGGCTATGCTGGCCGGCATTATGCTGGATACACGTAACTTTGCAGAGCGCGCCGGCGTGCGCACATTTGAAGCATCTGCGTATCTGCGCAGACAGGGCGCTGTTTCCACAGAGGTGCTGAAACTGTTCAGCGTGCCTAAGGAAATCTATTTCGCCAAGAGCAATCTGGTAAACGCCGCTTTTATCTACAAAGATGTTGCAGTATCCATGGCAGACAACCTGTCCAGAGACCTGTATGTGGCAATACCGCAGGCAGCAAACGACCTGCTTACACTGGACGGTGTACGCGGCTCAATTGTTGCGGTGAAATTTGATGACACTATTCAGATTTCTGCCCGCAGCCTGGGCGAAATCAATGTTCAGGTGCTTATGGAATACCTGGGCGGCGGCGGTCATCTCACAATGGCAGGTGCACAACTGAAAGGCGTGACAATTGAGGAAGCCACAGAGAAAATCAAAGAAAGTATAGACAATTACAAAAAATAGCCATTGATATTATCAGCCAATGACTGTAAAATAAATAGATAAACAAAAATCAAGGAGATTATGAAATGAAAGTAGTTCTCTTACAGGATGTAAAAGACATCGGCAAAAAAGACCAGGTAGTAAACGTTTCAGATGGCTACGCAAGAAACTTCCTGCTGCCAAGAAAACTGGCAAAGGAAGCTACAGCAGCTGCTATGAATGACGTAAAAGCCAAAGAAAGTGCAAAAGCCCACCACAAACGGGAAGAAATCAAAGCCGCCAACGAACTGAAAACCAGACTGGACGGCAAAGAAGTTACAATCAAAGCCAAAGCAGGCAAAGAAGGCAAGCTGTTTGGAGCTGTTACAACAAAAGACGTAGCTGCAGCTCTCAAAGCACAGCACAAAATTGATATCGACAAAAAGAAAATTGTGATGAAAGATATCAAAACTTTTTCACGTGTTGATGCAGAAATCAAAATTTATCCTGAAATCCAGGCAAAAATCACAGTAATTGTAGAGGAATAATAAATGGATCAGCTGGAAGTTGCTCTTGAGGGAATGGGTATAAACCAGCCCTACTCAATTGAAGCCGAACAGGCGGTACTTGGTGCGGCCATCATAGACCCGGAACTTGTTTCTGCCATTGTGGAGCAGGTAAGGGCTGAATATTTCTATGTAAAACAGAACAGGCTTATCTTCAACGAAATACTTACTTTGTTTATGGCCAACACACCGTCAGACTTTGTAACGGTGGTTGACGCTGTTCTTTCTGCAAAAATTTTCTCTGATGAAAACGAAGCCAAGGTTTATCTGTCACAGCTTGCAGATACTGTGCCAAGTCTTTCAAATATTCTCTACTATGCAAAAATCCTTAAGGACAAGTATATGATACGCTCCCTTATGGATACAGCGGGAGAAATTATCAGACGGACACAGGATTCTGCAGATGCAGATCTGCTGCTGGAAAGTGCAGAGCAGAAAATCTATGCTCTCCGCCAGGGCAAAGACACCCAGAGCCTTAAACATATTTCAGATGCAGCGGCAAAAAGCTTTGACCGTCTGCGCAAAATGTCCGGCAAGGATAAAGAAAAGTATCAGGGTATCCCTACAGGCTTCCGCTTCCTGGACGATAAACTGGGCAAACTGGGCCGCAGTGACCTTGTTGTTCTGGCTGCCCGTCCTGGTATGGGTAAAACATCATTTGCCCTCAATATTGCATCAAATATTGCATCAATGCAGAAGCTGCCTGTTGCCATCTTCTCTCTGGAAATGTCCAATGAGCAGCTGACAGAAAGAATACTGTCCTCACAGGCAGGAATCAGCAGTAACAGCCTGCGCACAGGCGATATCCAGATTGCTGAATGGGATATCATCACAAACGCCATCGGCCAGATTGCAGAATATCCTATCTATATGGATGATACACCAAATATCACTGTAAGCGATATGAAAGCGAAAATCCGCCGCCTTAACCAGAACCCTGAAACACCAAACGTGGGTGTGGTTATTGTGGACTACATACAGCTTATGTCTACAGGCAAACGCAGTGACAACCGCGTGCAGGAAATCAGTGAGATCACCCGCAACCTGAAAATTATGGCAAAAGAGATGGATGTGCCTATCATAGCCCTGTCACAGCTGTCCCGTTCTGCAGAAAAAGGCAGTGGACGTGACGGCAGACCACAGTTGTCAGACCTGCGTGACTCCGGTTCTATCGAACAGGACGCAGACGTGGTGTTGTTCCTTTACCGCGATGCATACTATAATAAAAACGAAGATGCAGACCAGACCATGGCGGAATGTATCATCGCTAAAAACCGACATGGTGAAAGCGGCACAATTCCCCTCAGCTGGGACGGCGCCCACACAAGATTTTACGATGTGGATTTTACACATAATGATTAATTAAAAAATACAGGGCGGGGCCATCCCCGCCTGTTGTTGTAAAAGAGATAAACTATGTTGTCAGAAAAAGTATTCAATACACTTTCACAATATAATATGATTTCAGCAGGTGATACTGTGGCTGTAGGTCTGTCCGGCGGGGCAGACAGTATGGCGCTGTTTCACTTTCTGTGCACCAACAGGGAAAAGCTGGGCGTAGATGTGATTGCACTTCACGTAAACCACGGCCTGCGCCCGGAAAGTGAACAGGAAGAACAATTTGTACAGGCCTACTGTGCCCGTATGGGGGTGGAATGTATAATCACCCGTCTGGATATGAACAATAATGAAAAACCACAGGGCCTGTCCACAGAAAGCTGGGCCAGGGACCTGCGCTATAAATTTTTTGCTGAAAACACCCGGAAATACGGGGCAAAGCTGGCCACAGCACACACTCTGTCAGACAGGGCAGAGACAGTGCTGTTCAACATTACACGCGGCACCTCCCTGAAAGGTGCGGCAGGCATACCGCCGGTGCGCGGCAGTATCATCCGTCCGCTGATTGACTGCACAAGAAGCGATATAGAACAGTACTGTGCAGACAATAATATTCCATATGTGACAGACCGGACAAATTTTCAGGATATTTACTCCCGCAATAAGATACGTCTCAACGTACTGCCCCAGCTTAAAGCAATCAATCCACAGGCCGAAAAAGCCATTGCCGCTTTTGCAGATGACAGCAGGGAAATATATACCCTTCTGACACAGCTGAGCGACAGCCTTTACAAAAACGCCCTGGGGCTTGGCGGACTGGATGTGAATTTATTGCTGGCTGACCATCCTGCTGTGGTTAAGAATCTGCTGCGCAATCAGCTGGATAAGCTGGGCTGCCTGTCAAAAGACAATGTGGAGGCGGTTTATGCCGCCTTGTCACAGCAAACCTTCAAGCGCCAGCTGTCTGCCAGCGTGTACTGCAGGATAAAGGATGGCCGCCTGTCTTTTTACACTCCAAAAAAGAAAAAGACCTCTGAACAGCCAGCCTTTATGACTGTACAGTTTGACACAATGCTGTCTTTTTTGCATCTGAATCTAACATTTTCTGTAATTTCTTATGAAGAATACAAAAGAATGGAAGAAAATGAGAAAAATTATTTAACATATCGGATTAATTATGATATAATAAAAGGTGTTGTTAGTCTGCGCACCAGAAAAACAGGGGATAATTTCACCTTTGCAAACAGAAATGTGACAAAAAGTCTGAAAAAACTGTTTATTGAAGAAAAAATTCCACGGGATTTCCGCGATAAACTGGCTGTTCTCACAGATGAAACAGGCTCTGTAATATGGCTTGCGGACTACGGTGTGAATAAACCTTATTTACCCGGTGACGACACAGAGAATATTTTATTGATTACACAGATGTAAAAGTGTACGGAGGATTTTAATATGGTAAACGACATCAGAGAAGTACTGCTTACAAAAGAAGAACTGGAAAATATCGTAAAAGAACTGGGCCGGAAAATCACAGAAGATTACAAAGGCAAAAACCTGTTCCTTATCACTGTTCTCAAAGGTGCTTCAGTTTTTATGGCTGACCTTATGCGTGCAATTGACATGCCATGCGAAATTGAATTTATGGTTCTTTCTTCCTATGGTTCAGGCACAACATCCACAGGCAGTGTAAAAATTGTTAAAGATATTGACCTGCCGCTGGAAGGCAAAGATGTACTTATCGTTGA
>CAZYSS010000034.1:0-6705 GCA_964649845.1 uncultured Oscillospiraceae bacterium | reverse complement strand
CAACCTGCTGAAAAAACGCAATCCTGCCAGCGTGGAAATCTGCACTCTGCTGGATAAACCGGACCGCCGCAAAGTTGAAGTTGAATCAAAATACACAGGCCGCAGGATTCCTGATGAATTTGTTGTTGGTTACGGCCTTGACTACGATGAAAAATATCGTAATATGCCATTTATCGGCATTCTCAAACCTGAGGTTTATTCCAACTAAACCTTAAATTTTTACAGAAGGAGAACCACTTTTGGTTAAACAAAGAAACAAACAACAGCTGCCATTTATAGGTCTGTTGCTGGCATTTCTGCTGGCCGCTGTGCTGTTCAACGGCAATATGGGTTATTCAGATATGAAAACCAGCGAAGTTATTGACCTGTTCAAAAACAATCAGGTAAAGGAATACACACTGGACCTGGGCAGCGGTGAAGTTGAAATTATCACAAGAAACGGCGAAGAATCTATTCTTTATCAGGTGCCGGATGTATCTTATTTTGTTGAAAAGATAGATCCATATGTGGAAGCATGGAACGATGTTCACCCAAACAACCCTATCGTTTATGATTTTGTTGTTCCATACACATTCCCTGCATGGATTAGCGCTATACCATACATCATTATGATTGGCTTTATGGGCTTTTTGTTTATGATGATGTACAACCAGCAGAGCGGCAAAGGCGGTGCTGGTGTGGGCAGGGCAAAAACAAAGGATGCGTCAGACCTGAAACAGCGCAAAACTTTCAAGGATGTTGCGGGCGCAGACGAAGAAAAGGAAGAACTGATTGAAATCGTGGACTTCCTGAAAAATCCTGGCAAATTCAACGCCCTGGGCGCCAGAATTCCTAAAGGCGTGCTGCTTGTAGGCCCTCCGGGTACAGGTAAGACTCTGTTGGCAAAAGCCACTGCAGGCGAAGCAGGTGTGCCATTCTATTCCATCTCCGGTTCGGACTTTATTGAACTGTATGTTGGTGTAGGTGCATCCCGTGTACGTGACTTGTTTGAAAAAGCCAAAAAGACAGCTCCATCCATTATATTTATTGACGAAATTGACGCTGTGGGCCGCCAGAGAGGTGCTGGCCTGGGCGGTGGTCAGGACGAAAGAGAACAAACTCTCAACCAGCTGCTGGTTGAAATGGACGGTTTCGGCGCAAATGAAGGCGTTATCGTAATGGCTGCCACAAACCGTGCGGATATTCTGGACAAAGCCCTGCTGCGTGCCGGCCGTTTTGACAGACAGATTTATGTTGGCGTGCCTGATATCAAAGGCCGTGAAGAAGTTCTGGCTGTTCATTTCCGCGGTAAGCCAATCGGCCCTGACGTTGAAATCAAAACAATTGCCAAATCCACACCTGGCTTTACAGGTGCAGACCTGGAAAACCTTGTGAACGAAGCTGCCCTTATGGCAGCCAAGAAAGGCAAAAAAGCCATAACACAGGAAGAAATCGAAGCCGCTACAATCAAGGTTATCGCAGGCCCTGAAAAGAAATCACGCGTTGTTACACCTAAGGAAAAACGTCTTGTTTCTTACCACGAAGCAGGCCACGCTATAGCACATTATTTCTGCCCTACAGCAGACCCTGTGCAGGAAATTTCCATTATTCCGCGCGGTATGGCTGGCGGTTATACACTGTCCCTGCCGGAAAATGATTCCAATTATAAGACAAAAACAGAGATGAGCGAAGAAATCGTTACTCTGCTGGGCGGCCGCTGTGCTGAACAGCTTATACTGGATGATATTTCCACAGGCGCATCCAATGACCTGGAAAGAGTTACAGCCATTGCAAAAGCTATGGTTACACGCTATGGTTTCTCTGAAAAATTGGGCAACGTTGTTTACGGCGGTGCACCGGAACAGACATTCCTGGGCCGTGACTATACACAGGGCAAAGGCTATTCAGAAGCTGTTGCAAATGATATTGATGTGGAAATCCGCCGTCTGGTGGACGAAGGCTATAAGAAATGTATGGATATTCTCCGCACACACGAAGATAAGCTGCACATCGTTGCAAAAGAGCTGATGGAAGTGGAAAAAATCAACGGCGAACGATTTAGATATCTTATGTCAGACGACTACAAACCTGAAGAAATCGCACAGGAAATTGTAGAAGACGTGACAGAAGAAATCCAGTCTGAAGAATCCATAATGGACTCTGTACAGGAAACACCTGCAGACAATATGTAATTGCATAAAAAAGACCACCCATACAGGCAATGTCATTTAGATAAGAAAAAATATGTCATTCTGAGGAACGAAGTGACGAAGAATCTTAGTTCTAACAATGTGTTTAAGATTCTTACCCTGAAGGGCACGCGTCGCTTCGCTCAGAATGACATTTTAGTTTGTTTTATTAAGTTGATATTTTTCGAAAATACTTCACTTAATGACATTGCCCATACAGGTGGTCTTTTTGTCTGGCTAAATCATATTTCAGCCAGACTATAGGCAGATATATTGTATCAAAAAAGCAGCCGTGCGAAAAAGCACGGCTGCCCTGCATTGTATTCCACGGTTAATCACTCAATTGGAAATTCTTATAGGGGTAAATTAAAACAGCAAAGTCAGCAACAAAGCGAGTGCTGCGGCACTTCCTATAACATATACGCAGCATCCCAGACATCCACCGTAATATCTTCTGTGATGATGGTGGTGATGCGGTGGCGGTGCATGGTGGCCTCTGTGATGATGCCCTCCCGGTCCCCCTGGTCCTCCATGATGATGTCCTGCGGGTCCTCTCATAAGCGTCCCTCCTTGAAAAGCAGTTTTGTTATGGCTTAATAATATTGTGATGTCTGATTACACTGGATCAGTAACTTACATATTTTTTTGTGAACAATATAATTGTTACTGAATATCAATGTAAAATTCAAAGGCTGCACTTTCACCAGCTACATTAACTGAGAAAGAGCCGGAAAGATTTTCAAAAGAAAATGTTTCGTTAAATGAATCGAGAGGGATGTCATAAATGATTTCATCATCATTGATTACTACCAATCGGAAATTTCCTTTTTCCACATTCATATGACCGATATAAACACGAATATCAGAAGGCAACAGAAAGTTGGTCTGGTAAAGCTGATACACGCCATTGAAACTTTTGGCTGAATATTCTGAAGAATGTAAATACTCTCCTACACTTTCTTCAGTAAAAGACAGGCCAGAAGAACCAACGTCAAGATTAACAATGTTTTGTTCGGTGATTGTCTGCAAAGTAAAATCGGTGTCGCCGTTGGTGTCTTCGTATTGAGTACCGCAGGCGGTCAATCCCAGCATAAAACACAATGCGAAAATAAAAGATAATATTTTTTTCATATTATAAGTTCTCCTTATCTATTTTATAAATTATATTATAACATATAAATGTGAAAAATAATAGTGGTATTGTATGTCTGCGATATGATTTTTGGATACGGTCTCACTTTGCTGTTTCCTTTTGCAGCAGGGAGATTTTGATGTTGAACTGTAAGCCTAATCCCTTGACAATTCCACCGGATTTATAATAAGATAATTATTCAAGGGTAAATTCCTATAATAAGTAATAAATAAGATTTTTGGATATATAAATTATTTGGAGAAGATTTAATGGCTAAAAAAACACAGCGCTATGACAACGAAAGTATCAGCAGTCTCAAAGGGGCTGACAGAGTAAGAAAACGCCCTGCGGTTATCTTTGGCTCTGACGGTATCGAAGGCTGCCAGCACTCTATTTTTGAAATTCTTACCAACAGTATTGACGAAGCCAGGGAAGGCTATGGTAAAAAAATCACCCTGACCAGATATGCTGACGGCAGTATAGAAGTAGAGGACGAAGCCCGCGGTATCCCTGTGGACTACAACGCCCGTGAAGAAAGATATAACTGGGAGCTGGTTTTCTGTGAAATGTATGCAGGTGGCAAATACAACAATAATGATGGTGACAACTATCAGTTTTCCCTTGGCTTGAATGGTCTGGGGCTGTGTGCTACACAGTATGCCAGTGAATATATGACTGCAGATATTGTTCGTGACGGCTTTGAATACCATCTGGACTTTGAACGCGGCGAAAATGTGGGCGGCCTTAAGAAAACTCCTACAACCAAAAAGAAAACAGGCTCCCGTATCAAGTGGAAACCTGACAATCAGGTTTTCAGCGATATTGATGTTCCTGTGGAATATTTCACAGATGTTATCAAAAAACAGGCTGTTGTAAACCCTGGCATTGTATTTGTTTTCAAAAACGAAAATGGCAAAAGCTTTGACACACAGGAATTTTACTATGAAAAAGGTATTGAAGACTATGTGGCAGAAATTGCAGGGGATGCCAATATGGGTAAAATTGTGTTCTCTACATCAGAGGCAAAAGGCCGTGACCGTGACGATATGCCTGAATACAAGGTGAAAATGAATGTGGCATATACATTCTCCAACAAGGTAAACAAAATTGAATATTACCACAACTCCTCTTTCCTTGAACACGGCGGTTCCCCTGACAAGGCGCTGAAATCAGCCTTTGTAAGCCAGTTTGATGCCTTTCTCAAGCAGAAGGGTCTGTATAAGAAAAATGAAACCAAAATCAAATTTGAGGACATTCAGGACTGCCTGATTTTTGTTTCCAGTTGTTTCTCAACTCTCACCAGCTATGAAAATCAGCCCAAAAAGGCCATCACAAACAAATTCATCACACAGGCAACCACCGATTTCCTGAAACGTTCACTGGAAGTTTACTTTATCGAAAACCCTGAAGAAGCAAACAAAATTGCACAGCAGGTGCTGGTAAACAACCAAAGCCGTGAACAGGCGGACAAAACCCGTCAGGGACTTAAAAAGACACTGTCAGAAAAAATTGACATTGCCAACCGCGTGCAGAAATTTGTTGACTGCCGCACAAAGGATATTTCACAGAGAGAAATCTACATCGTGGAAGGTGACTCCGCCCTGGGCGCCTGCAAAACCAGCCGCGATGCCAACTTCCAGGCACTTATGCCTGTAAGGGGCAAAATTCTCAACTGTCTTAAAAGTGACTACGACAGAATTTTTAAATCAGAAATCATCACAGACCTGATAAAAGTCCTGGGCTGTGGTGTGGAAAGCCCTGCAAAATATAAAAACAACGGCATTGCCACATTCAATATAGACAATCTGCGCTGGAACAAAGTTATTATCTGTACCGATGCTGACGTTGACGGCTTCCAGATACGCACACTTATTCTCACAATGATTTACCGCCTGACACCTGCTCTTATAGACGAAGGCTATGTTTATATTGCAGAGTCACCGCTGTATGAAATCAATACAAAAAACAAAACATATTTTGCCTATACAGAGGCTGAAAAAGCTGATGTGCTGGCAAGAATACAGGGAGAAAAATTCACCATCCAGCGCTCTAAAGGTCTGGGTGAAAACGAAGCTGAAATGATGTGGATGACCACTATGAACCCTGAAACACGCCGCCTTATCAAGGTGTGCAAAGCCGATGTGGAAAGAACACGGGAAGTGTTTGAACTGCTGCTGGGGGACAATCTGGCAGGCAGAAAACAGCACATTGCCGACTATGGTGCAGATTATCTGGACCAGCTGGATTTATCATAAGAAGGAGTAAAAAATGGCAAAGAAAAAGACAAAAGAGCCTGCCATCAAACGCCGTGGCCTTGATGACAGCGTGGAGATACTGTCTGCCGGTGTGGTACAGGAAACCCCTATCACCGATACGCTGGAACAAAACTATATGCCTTATGCCATGAGCGTTATCGTGTCCCGAGCCCTGCCGGAAATTGACGGCTTCAAGCCATCTCACCGTAAACTCTTGTACACTATGTACGATATGGGCCTGCTGAAAGGTGCCAAGACAAAATCTGCCAACATAGTTGGTCAGACAATGCGTCTTAACCCTCATGGTGACGCTGCTATTTACGAAACTATGGTACGTCTTTCCCGTGGCAACGAAAGCCTGCTGGTGCCTTTTGTAGACAGCAAGGGTAACTTCGGCAAGGCTTACAGCCGTGATATGGCATATGCGGCTTCACGTTATACAGAAGCCAAGCTGGACAGCATCTGTGAAGAACTGTTCCGCGACATTGACAGCGACACAGTGGATTTTGTGGACAACTATGACTCCACACGCAAAGAGCCTACTCTGCTGCCTACAACCTTTCCTAACATCCTTACCAACAACACATTGGGTATTGCTGTAGGTATGGCGTCTTCCATCTGTTCATTCAATCTGGAAGAAGTGTGCAATACTACAATCGCTCTGCTGAAGGATGAAAATCACAACATAAAAGATACCCTGCTGGCACCTGACTTTGCAGGCGGCGGCATAGTGTTGTACGACCAGAGCGACATTGACTCTGTTTACAACACAGGCCGCGGAAGCATCAGGGTGCAGAGCAAGTGGGAATATATAAAAGGTGACAATCTGATTGAAGTTACACAGATTCCGCCAACCACCACAGTTGAAGCCATTATGGACAAGGTGGCTGACCTGGTAAAACAGGGCAGGGTGAAAGAAATCAACGATATGCGTGATGAAACAGACTTGCACGGCCTCAAGCTCACCTTTGACCTGAAACGCGGTCAGGACCCTGAAAAGCTGATGGCAAAGCTGTTTAAATCCACTCCGCTGGAAGACAGCTTCTCCGCAAACTTCAATGTGCTTATCGGCGGTGTTCCACAGGTGCTTGGTGTAAGGGAAATAATCAATGAATGGATAGCATTCAGAAAAGAATGTGTAAAACGCCGT
>CAZYSS010000033.1:0-20812 GCA_964649845.1 uncultured Oscillospiraceae bacterium | reverse complement strand
AAATGGGAAATGTATCTGTCAATGACACAGATAGACAAAGTATTACAGCTCTGTGAATTGTTCAATATTTCTACAGATGAACTGCTGTATGATAAAATTACAATAAACCGTTCCAAAGACGGTCAGAAAAGAAAAAATAAGTATTTTGGTACCGATGGCTTCCGTGGTGAAGCAAATATGAACCTGACTTCAATGCAGGCATATAAAGTGGGCCGCTTCCTTGGCTGGTATTATTCCTCACCACTTTCCGGCTGTAAAACAGCAGGCTACAGACCAAAAATTGTTATCGGTAAGGATACACGCCGTTCAAGTTATATGCTGGAATACTCCATCGTTGCAGGTATCACAGCTTCTGGTGCTGATGCATATATGCTTCATGTTACGACTACACCATCTGTTTCTTTTGTTACACGTCAGGATGAGTTTGACTGCGGTATTATGATTACTGCATCTCACAACCCATTCTACGACAACGGTATCAAAGTAATCACAAAATACGGTGAAAAACTGGATGATGAAACAACCCTGCTTATCGAAGCATACCTGGATGGTGCGCTTGATGAACTGGGTGTAACAGGTGATGACCTGCCTCTGGCACACAGGGAAGGCATTGGTCAGATTGTGGACTATGTTTCCGGTAGAAACAGATATGTTGGCTATCTTATTTCAATTGCATCACATTCCTACAAAGACCTTAAAATCGGTCTTGACTGTGCAAACGGCGCATCATGGATGATTGCAAAAGCTGTATTTGACGCTCTGGGTGCACACACATATGTAACAGGCAATCAACCAAATGGCCTCAATATAAATCTGGGCGTAGGTTCCACACATATTGAAAACCTGCAGAAACTGGTAAGAGAACAGCATCTTGATGTTGGTTTTGCTTTTGACGGCGATGCTGACAGATGTATTGCAGTTGATGAACACGGTAATATTGTAGACGGCGATGCAATGATGTACATTCTTGCACAGCGTCTCAAATCACGTGGCGTGCTCAATGGCAACACAGTGGTAGCTACTGTAATGTCTAACAGCGGTTTCGTTTCATCTTTGAAAAAAGCAGGCATTGACTGTGTTCAGACAAAAGTTGGCGACCGCTTTGTATACGAATGTATGCAGAAAGAAAACTACTCACTGGGCGGTGAACAGTCAGGTCATATTATTCTTAGAAAATACGCAACAACTGGCGATGGTCTTCTGACAGCACTTATGCTGGCAGAAGAAATGAGAGATAAAAAATCCTCTCTGGCACAGCTGGCAGAACCTGTTACGCTGTTCCCACAGTATCTTGTAAACCTGCGTGTTAAAGACAAGGATGCTGTTATGAATGACCCTGCAGTTCTTGAAGAAGTGGAAAAAGTGGAAGAAATCATCAACGGCAACGGCCGTGTGCTTCTCCGTCAGTCTGGTACGGAACCACTTATCCGTGTAATGGTAGAAGCTGAAACAGATGAACTGTGCAAATCCCACGCACACAGAATTTATGACTTTATCAAGGAAAGAGGCCATGCAAATGACTAAACTTGTAAAAACAGCTGACCTTTATGAATGTAATGTACCATATCTTAAAGATCTGTTTACAGAAAGTATATATCCATGGGATATGTTGGGCAAAATCAAAGGTCTGTGTGCACAGCTGATTGAACAGGGGATAGAAGGCTTTTCAGAAATTGAAACAGGTATCCTTGTAGGCAGAGATGTTAAAATTGCACCAACTGCTACAATTATCCCACCGGCAATTATAGGTCACGGCACAGAAATCCGTCCGGGTGCATATCTGCGCGGCAACGTAATCACAGGTGAAAACTGTGTTTTGGGTAACTCATCAGAGTTTAAAAACTGTATTCTTTTGGATAAAGTACAGGCACCTCATTACAATTATGTAGGTGATTCCATTCTTGGCAATAAAGCCCATATGGGCGCAGGTTCCATCTGTTCCAATCTGAAAACAGACGGCAAAGCTGTTGTAATTCACGGCGAAACAGATATTGAAACAGGTATCAGAAAAATCGGCGGTATTCTTGCAGACGGAGCAGATATAGGTTGCCAGTGTGTTATCAATCCGGGCACAGTTATAGGCAAACGTACATCAGCATATCCGCTGACAGCACTGCGCGGTGTTTTCCCGGCAGACTGCATTATCAAGTCACTTGATAATGTTGTAAAAAGAAGAGATTAATCTTATTTATTGGAGATATATTATGAAATTTATTAAAGTTAAAACATATGAAGAACTGAGCCACAAAGCTGCTCTTATAATTGCTTCACAGATGATTGTAAAACCAGACTGTGTTCTGGGCCTTGCAACAGGCTCATCTCCTGTAGGCACATACAAAGAACTGATTAAAATGAACCAGTCAGGTGACATTGATTTTTCAACTGTAACATCTGTAAACCTGGACGAATATGTTGGTCTTGACGGCACAAACGACCAGAGCTACCGTTACTTTATGAACGATAACCTGTTTGACCATGTTAACATCAGAAAAGACCACACATTTGTACCAAACGGCTGTGCAGAAGACCTGAAAGCAGAAGGCGAAGCATATGATGCTATGATAAAAAAACTGGGTGGTATCGACCTGCAGCTGCTTGGTATCGGTCTTGATGGCCATATCGGCTTCAACGAACCTGATGAATTCTTTACAGGTCCAACACACGAAGTTATTCTGGATGAATCCACAATTGAAGCTAACGCACGTTTCTTTGAAAAGAAAGAAGATGTTCCTACAACAGCTATCACAATGGGTATGATGTCAATTATGCAGGCTAAAAAAGTTCTGCTGGTTGCCAACGGTGCCAAAAAGAAAGATATCGTGGAAAAATCTTTCTTTGGCCCAATCACACCAAAAGTACCGGCATCCATTCTGCAGCTGCACCCAGACGTTACAGTTATCTATAGCGAAAACTAATTGCAAATAAAAAGCGGTGAGAAATCACCGCTTTTTATTGTAAAGTTTATAAAATGTGATATACTTTATTCATAATAGAATAGGGGAATATCATAATGACTTTATTGGAAGATTTTTTGCATAACAACAATTTACAGGACCCGGAGGATATCGAAGCCCTTTTGGATTGTGCTTCACTGATGAGACAGCTTGTAGATAAAGAGGAATATTCAGCTATCAACAGGGTAATCAATTATTTAATAAGAAACTGTTATTATGAAGCATTTTTATGGACAATAGGAATATTGCAAGAGGAGTTCGAGAAAGAAGATTGTACTCTGGAAGATTTTTATTGTGATATAGGCAGACGAATAACAAATTATGATGAATTTGTTGACAGATTAAATGTTGATTTCAATGTCTTGAAGAACTATATTGAAAAAGTTTTTGATAATAATGGTGAAGTGGAATCCTTCTTCAATGTTTCTGTATATAAAACAGATTTTAAAAATGTATATCTTGTATCTTCTGAAAATTTTGATACAAAAGACAATGACTATATCCAGTACAGATTATTGTTTGTAAAAAATATAATTTAATAACAAAAAAGAAGACAAAGTGATAATTCACTTTGTCTTTTTAACTTATCAGTTTTTATAGTATTCCAGCATATCTTCCAGCATAGCTTTGAATTTTTCTCTGTCTGCTGTTACCATAACTTCAACATTAGGCTCTTTTTTGAACTTATTCAGTCTGTCCACAATAGTCCAGCCGGCGTTAGGGCCTTTGGTTTCAACTGTTACATAGTATTTCTTTGTGGTACCGATGGATTCATCCAGGAACCAGGCAACTGTGATAGCATCATAAATTGTCTGCAGCTTGTCATCATCAGTTGAGTTGGTGCGTTTATTGATAAAGAAGTTGAAAATATGGTCAAACAGTTCTTTGATTTTTGTATCTCTGCCCACAAAACTTTTCAGTTCATCAATTGTCAGATATGCCTGTTCTGTGCTGTCCAGACCACACATTACAATTGGCACACCTGAATGGAAAACATAGTTGAATGAATCAGGGTCAACCCATACGTTGAATTCGGCTTTTGGAGTGATATTTCCGTCATATGTAGAGCCGCCCATACATACAATACGCTTAATAAGCGGTTTGATTTCAGGGTAGCGCATAAAGGTGATAGCAATGTTGGTCAAAGGACCAAGAGTTATGATTTCAAGTTCGCCATTGGCTTTTATTGCTTCATCGCGGATAATGTCCCATGCATAGCCGTCAAATTTTCTGCCGCTGTTTTTCAGCATATATCCGCCAAGACCACCTTTGCCGTGCACACCGTCAGAGTCCATACCTTTGATAAACAGTGGTCTGTCAGAGCCTATGCCCACTTTACAGTCCATACCCAGATATTCCACCAGGCCCAAGGCATTTTCGCTGGTAAATGTGTATGAAACGTTGCCAAGTACAGGTGTGATTGCTTTAATGTCCAGTTCAGGATGAGCGTTTGCCAGCATAATGGCTATAGTATCATCAACGCCAGGGTCAGTATCTATAATTACAGGTCTTTTTAACATAATCACACCTCCTTGTAATTCTGACAGGCTTCAAAAATAAGCTTTACAAAAGCCTCTCTGTCAATATCCACACAAACCAAAGCATTATCTTTCTCTCTGTCTCTCCAAGGACGGAAATCGCAGATTGTTGCAGCATATGAATTTTTGCCGTCAATATCTACGCGCGCAATACCTTGCTTTGTTTTTATCAGTTCAGGATGCATAAGATAAGTGATAGTTACAGCATCGTGTACTGCACAGGCATCTGCACCAACTCTTCTGTACATTGCAAGATAGAAACTGAATGCTTCAGCCACAAAATCAGCAGCCTTTGTACCGAGAGCTTTCAACTGTTCGATTTCATCGCCTGTGATTTTTGCTTTCATAGTAACATCCAGACCACACATAACCAGTGGCACACCGCTGTCATATACAACACTAGCGGCTTCGGGGTCAGCCAGAATATTGAATTCTGCAGTAGCATTGGAGTTGCCTTCATATGCACCGCCACCCATAAGTACAATTTTTTCTATTTTTTCCTTAACGTGAGGGTAGGCGAGAAGCAGTATTGCAATATTGGTTAAAGGGCCGGTAGGCACAAGAGTGATTTTTTCTTCACTTTCTTCCAGTGTTTTCCTGATAAATGCTACAGCGTCCAGTTCTTCTGCGGCTTTCGCTGCTTTAGGCAGTTTTGCACTGCCCAGTCCGGATTCACCGTGAGCATATGCAGCTATAATCTGTTCTCTTACCAATGGGCCGGCAGCGCCGGCTGCAACAGGTATTTCACTGCGCCCAAAATACTCCACCACATCCAGAGTATTTCTTGTGGTTTTTTCAATAGTTTGATTGCCGGCAACAGTTGTAATGCCTCTTATGTCCAGCTGTTCTGCCTGCAATGCAAGCACCAGTGCCACAGCATCATCTATGCCGGTATCAACATCAATGATAACAGGTATCTTTCTCATTTTGACCTCCCGATAATTTAATTATTAATATAATGATAACATAGCCAATATATAAAATAAATACTTTTTTTCGCTAAAAATAATGGTTAATTTGTTGACTAATTGTTAATGAAATGTTAGTATATTTGTAGCTTTAACAAACTAATATTAAGTGAGGAAATTATGGATCCAAATGTAGTATTTATATTGGAAGTAATCGGCACCGTTACTTTTGCTTTTTCAGGTGCATATGTAGCTATCAACCAGGACCTTGACTGGCTGGGTATTATGCTTATGGCTTGCTGTACAGCCTGTGGTGGTGGTATGACACGTGACATTCTCCTTGATAACACACCTGCAAACCTGTTCAAAAATCCTACATACGTAGCTATGGCTGCTGTAGTTGCATTTATCACAATTGCAATTTACAAACCACTTATGCAGCATGAAAAAAGAAAGAAAATTATGTTTCTAATCGACACTCTGGACGCAGTTGGTCTTGCTATCTTTACAGTTGTAGGTATGCAGGTTGCACAGGGCCAGGGCTTTGGTGAAAACGCTTTCCTGGTATGCTTCTGCGGCGTTCTTTCAGCTGTAGGTGGCGGTCTGCTGCGTGATATTATGGTAAACAGAACACCTCTTGTTCTTTCCAAAGAAATCTATGCAACAGCATCTATTCCAGGCGCTATCCTGTATTATTTCCTGCCAGGTATGATTGGTGAACTGCCAGCTTGCATCGTGGCACTTGTTGTTATCTTTGCAATCAGAATGTGGGCAATCGTAAACAAAAAAAATCTGCCAATGGTAGAAAAAATCGTTGTTGATTAACAACTGAATTATGCTGTAAAAGCCGCCCTTAAGTCATAAAACTGTTGACATCGGAGCGGCTTTGTTGTATTATATTAAGGCACAATATTTTAGCCGCTGTGGTGGAATAGGCAGACACAAGGGACTTAAAATCCCTCGCCCTAATACGGCGTACCGGTTCGACCCCGGTCAGCGGCACCAGATAACCAGTTGTATTTTTTAATACAGCTGGTTTTCTTTTTATAAAAACACTCTCCTTTGTATTAAAACAGGGGAGAGTTACTTTTATTTATTATTAAATTCTTCAAAAGCTTTTACAATATATTCAGACAGACCTTTGTAATATTCTTCATCATAAGGTACAAACAGATATGCTTCATCTTTATATTCTTTACAGTTATATTTTTCACTGCCCAATACTTTTTCCGCATACCTGTCCACACAGGCAGGGAAGCCATTATCACCAAATGTATAGAATTTTCTTACAAAGCTCCGGATTTCTTCTTTGAAATGGGCGATTCGCAGACAGCAGCTGAATGCAAAATGTTCTTTTATAAGAATTCTGTAATCAGGAGCGTCATCAAGAACCCGAGGACACAGTTCTATCAGCATATCGGATATATAATTGTTTTCTTTTGCCCAGCGCAGAAATACAGCCATATGGTTGTAGCCGTTTATTTCTTCTGTATCCAAGTCCATTTCATTTACCTTGCTGCTGTGCCAGTAGCCGCTGTCCAGCAGTTTTCCCCAGTATACGCCTTTTATACGTTTTTTGGTGGTTGTATCTGTGGCAAAATTGTTTACCAGTTCTGTTATGATTTCTTCGTCAAGATTCAGTGTGATGTGGCCTGCATCATAGTAATCTGCCATTCTGATATTGCTGATGAAATCACTGTACGGGACATCGTTTCCGTCAGGCAGACGGACATAATATGAATCCAGCTCATCGATTTTGTGAAAAGGGTCGGCAGGATTAAGCGGCACAGTGGTAACTATATTTTCGCCCACAAAATATGTGCCGAAAACACTGCCATCCTGGCGCTGATAGAATCTTGGTGTGGCATAAAATGCATCAAGTGACTGCAGACGGTGCATAAAATTATCAAAGCCTTCCAGTGTATCTCCGATTTCGTTGCATTCATTCTGTCCGATAAACACCGGATTCAGTGCACCAAACAGAATCATATACTTTGTACTGTCATCCTCAGTATTGTTGCGTATATGACGAATTGCCTGCATACTGCTGTATTTGTAATCATCTGTATTTTTATATAAGTCCGTTATAGCTAAAGTTTCACCATCACATTCATAGAAGAAAGTATTCATCTCCTTGCAGACAATTTCCACTGTTTTATGGAATATATCAATATCGTGACCGGTTGTTGGCAGAGGCAGGCGCATACACACACTTTCGTTTTCGTTCCATACTTCAAAACCACGGCCTATTTTGTTTTTATCATATAAAATTGTATACCGGCCTGTCTGACCTTTATCAAGACAGTAAAAATTATCAGATGCACCATATTCCAGATTCATCATTTCTGCAATCTGCTGAGGAGTAAAAATAACAGGATTATATTCATTTATTTTAATTTCTATATTAACCGACATAGAAGCACTTCCTTGAAACATTATATGGTAACTATACCACCCACAGACTAAAAAATCAAACCTTGTATTCCCGGGATAAACATTTGTATTGCATTTATCGTGACAAAGTGTTATATTTATACGTAGATTGTTTTTAAACATAAAGGAGAGAGAACAAATGAAAACATTAGAACTTTCTAAAAAGTACAAAGATTACGTTATCGAAATGAGACGTACAATTCACAGACATCCTGAACCAGGTACACAGGAATTCAAAACAGCTGCTCTTATCCGTGGTGAGCTGGACAAAATGGGTATTCCATATGTAGAAAAATTTGTTACAGGTACAGTTGCTACAATTACAGGCAACAAACCAGGTAAAACAGTTGCTCTGCGTGCTGATATTGATGCTCTTACACTTGATGACAGAACAGGTACAGACTACGCATCAGAAGTGCCAGGTATGAACCATGCTTGCGGCCACGACACACACGCTGCTATGCTGCTGGGCGCTGCAAAAATCCTCAATGAAATGAAAGACGAAATCAACGGTACAGTTAAACTGTTCTTCCAGCCTGCTGAAGAAGTTGGCGTTGGTGCACGTGGCATGATTGCTGACGGCTGTATGGAAGGTGTTGACAACGTATTAGCTATTCACATTGCTTCAGGTGCCGAACTGGGCAAAGTAGGCTCCGGTGCAGGCGGCAGAATGGCATCCGCAGACAGATTTATCATCAATGTAACAGGCCGTGGCGGTCACGGTGCTGCTCCTCACCAGTGTGTAGACGCAGTATATATTGCATCCAAAATCGTTGTTGCACTTCAGGAAATCGTAAGCCGTGAACTGGACCCTGTTGTTCCTGCAGTTGTAACTTGCGGTACAATCAATGGCGGTTCCCGCTGGAATATAGTTGCCAACGAAGCAGTTATCGAAGGTACAACACGTTGCTTCTCACCAGAAGTAAGAGATATGCTGGAAGAAGCTATCGGCAGAATTGCAAAATCTGTTGCAGAAGCTTACCGTGGTACAGCTGAACTGGACTATCAGAGACTTGTTGCTCCAACAGTTAACACAGCTGAAAGCGTAGACCTTATCGAAGAAACAGTTAAACAGCTGCTTGGTGAAGGCGCATACTTTGAAACACCAGCACAGATGGGTGGCGAAGATGCCGGCGAATACTTTGCAGTTGCTCCGGAAGGCGGTGCACTTGCAAACCTGGGTTCACGTCATCCAGACAAACCAGAAACACAGTGGCCACATCATCATCCAAACTTTAATGTTGATGAAGATGCATTTGAAATCGGCTCTGCACTGTACGCACAGTATGCAATCAACTATCTTAACAAATAATTACATACAGATTACAAAACAGCAGGGGAGTACCCCTGCTGTTTTTATCTGAAAGCAAAATGAAAGACAAGGTGATTTTAACACCTTGTCTTTACTCGATTTATCTTTCTCTCTATAAAACCTGTTTAAATATTATTTTTTGTAAACAACATTGCCACCGATAACTGTCATCCGGCAATCCATTACGCAGTTAATATCTTCAATCGGATTACCACCATAAACTGTAAAGTTGGCCTTTTTGCCTGCTTCAATTGTGCCGTGAGTCTTTTCAACACCAACCAGTTCAGCAGCATTAATTGTACCGCTCTTTACAGCATCCCAGTTTGACATACCAGCTTCTGTCATAAGAATCATTTCATAAGCTGTTTTGTCATGTGGGTTAAATGGTGTGCCTGCGTCTGTACCAAGAGCAATTTTAACACCGGCTTTGTATGCATTTTTAAATGTTTCCTTATGAGCGTCAAAAGCACCTTTAACTTTTCTGATAACAAAATCTGAAACTTTGTCAGGATTTACATAAATCCAGTACATCGCAGCAAGAGTAGGAACGTAAACTGTGCCATGTTCTTTCATCCAGTCAAAGCACCAGTCGTCCATATAGAAACCATGCTCAATACTGTCAATACCGGCTCTGAGAGCGTTTTTAATACCAACCATACCCTGTGCATGTGTAGCTGTTTTGGCGTTTACTTTATGTGCTTCTTCGATGGCTGCACGCAGTTCATCTTCATTCAGCTGTGGAGAACCTGGTTCAACACCTTTTGTCATAACACCGCCAGTAGCCATAACTTTAATCATATCTGCACCGGCTCTCAACTGTTCTCTGGCTGCTTTTCTGCAATCATCAGGGCCATCTGCCTGTCTGCCGCCAGTCCATCCGTGACCGCCTGTCATACAGATACATTTACCGGAAACAACCATTTCAGGACCTACTATATCACCCTTTTTTATAGCGTCACGGATATCAATATCAATATAATCATCGCCGCCAACATCTCTTACGAATGTAACACCGGATTCAATATATTTTTTACAGTTTTTAATACCTTCAATAGTCTTCATAGCCCGACTGTCAGTAGGACTGCCCATTACTGTATGTACATGGCAATTGAAAAGACCAGGGCTTACAACATTACCACCGAAGTCGATAACTTCAGCATCTTCAGGACATGGCACATTTTCTCCCACTTCTTTAATAATACCATCTTCAACAATGATAGAACCATTGTATATCTTTTCGTTTACTACATCCATAATTTTGCCATTTGTGAAATACTTGATACTCATTTAATATAATCTCCTGTCTATTTTTAAAAACTATGATAGTATTTTAACAAAGAAATATATCTATTTCAAAAGAAGAAAAGTTAACTTAAAATATATTATTTTGCACATAAATCAATTTAAAATTGACAAAAACAATGATTTAGTGTTATATTTATATAGACTTGAGAGAAAAATAACTTTATTCAACTGTTTGTCAATTTATAATTGACTTCTGGAGGCTTATGCATAATGAAATAAACGCCTATGTAGGTAACAGAATACGCACAATACGCAAAGGGAAGAAGATGAGCATACAGCAGCTGGCTGATGCCATCAACAAATCAAAGGCTTGTGTTTCCAAATATGAAAAAGGAGAAATCACTTTGGATATTCCAACACTCTTTGATATAGCGAGAGTATTGGAAATTACTCCGGACAGGCTGATAAATTACGAGGTAAAATCAAAAGTTGAGATAGGCAGTGCATTGGGTGGGAACAGCTCTTTTTTCAAAGCCAACCGCCTGTATTTCTATTATTCTGACGGCAGATTCACCGATATCAAAGATGGTATAATCAATATACACAATGAAAATGGCGGAACTGTATGTCCTGCAGACTTTACTATAAATATAAAAACAGAAAATGGTTATTCTACAGAAATATATTATACTGGTACAGCAACATACAGTGATATGCTTATACGTTTTTCGTTACAGAATCAATACAATGCTCTGGAAGAAGACCTTTTATATATATTTAACCCTTTGGAATACCGTGACGGTACAAATGGACTTCTGTGTGGTATCTCCTCCACAGATCTTTTGCCTTGCGCCTTTAAATGCATTGTCAGTCTTTCACCGCTTGAAAAAAATGATGTATTGAAAGAACGTTTGAAGTTCAGCAAAAAAGAAATTCAACAGTTGAAAAAAATGAATATGCTTACTATATCAAATGAATTTTAACAATACTTTGATTTTATCAAAAGGTGATGTATAATATTATATAATGAAACTATAGGGAGATAAAATATGAATACAACAGAAAAGATGAATTTTTTATCACAATATGATGATTTCTGGAATCATCTTTCTGATGAAGAGAAAAACTTTGTCTGTCAGAATACAGAGGTGGTAACATATCATCCGGGGCAGAATATACACAGTGCAGATATACGGTGTGTGGGTGTTTTGTTTGTCAGAAAGGGTTGTCTCCGTGTTTATATTATGAGTGAGGAAGGAAAAGAGGTTACACTTTACCGTATCAACCCTGGTGAAGTATGTATTCTGTCGGCTTCCTGCGTGCTGAGCGAAATCACATTTGATGTATATGTGGATTCAGAAGATTTGAGCGAGGTTGTAGTGCTGAATGCCTTTGCTTTTGCCAAAATGATAGACAGGAATATCTATGTGGAAAATTTCTCCAACAAGATGAAAGCGATACGTTTTTCAGATGTTATGTGGACAATGCAACAGATTCTTTTCTTCAGTTTTGACAAACGTCTTGCCATTTTCTTGTATGAAGAACTTATAAAAAACGGTCCTATCATCCGCTATTCCCATATGGAAATAGCCAAGTATCTGGGCAGTGCCAGAGAGGTTGTTTCCAGAATGCTTAAATATTTTGAAAAAGATGGCATTGTAAAGGTTTCCAGAAAAGAAATAGAAATTATAGATAAAAAGAAACTTATGGCAAGACTGTAATTTTCAGGTGATTAAATCACAGTATATTTTAAAATATTGTGATATATTATATGTAAAGAATATAAATAAAGGAGAAAAACTATGGCTCTTACACTTACAAATGAAAACTTTAACGAAATTATCAATGGCGACAAACCTGTTCTGGTAGACTTCTGGGCAACATGGTGTGGTCCATGCAAAATGCTGGCACCAACAATCGAAGAACTGTCAGCAGAACTGGAAGGTGAAGTTGTTGTAGCTAAACTGGATGTTGACCAGGCTCAGGATGTAGCTATGAAATATGGCGTTATGAGCATTCCTACACTTGTTCTTTTTGAAAAAGGTGAAGAAGTAAGACGTACAGTAGGTTTCCAGCCAAAAGCAAGACTGCTCAGCTTTATCAAGGGTTAATCAATGTACAAGGATAAACCGGCTTTATGCCGGTTTATTGTTTTTTTACCTTGTTTTTTAATATATAATTTGATAGAATAAAATTAACGAAATGTCTGAAAAGACTGAATTATTTGAAGGAAAGAAAGGAAATCTCATTATGATCAAGAGACCTTTGATTATTGACTGCGACCCTGGTATTGATGATGCAGAGTGCATAATGATGGTGCAGGGCAGCGGCAAGTTTGACATCCGTGGTATCACAGCTGTACATGGCAATGTTCCACTGTCACACACATCAAACAATGCTCTGTTTTTAAGCAAACTGTACGGAATCAACTGTCCTGTATATTTAGGTGCAAAAGAAGCTATTATCCAGCGTCTTACACGTGCTGAATATGTACACGGCAACAACGGACTTATTGGTTTTGATACAACTCTGCCAGAGGGCGCAGAATTCGCAGAAGGCCACGCATGGGACTTTATCTGGGAAGAAGCCGTAAAACAGAACGGTGAACTGGAAATTCTTGCTATCGGACCTCTTACAAACCTGGCAATTGCTGTTATGAAACATCCTGAACTGCCAAAACTTGTAAAAAATCTGGTTATTATGGGTGGTTCTTCAGGCAACGGCAACTTTGGTATTTATTCTGAATACAACATTGCACAGGACCCACACGCCTGTGAAATCGTTCTCCAGGCAGGCTTCCCTAAATTCACTATGGTAGACCTGAACGCCTGTCATATGGTACATCTGAAACCTGAAGAAATTGACAGACTGCGCAATCTGCCAGAAAACAACAAATTTGCTCCGCTGGCAAAACGGATGATTGCACACGAAGAAGCAAACAAATCCAACTGGGAAGATTCTTCATTCAATCCTGATTGGCACTACACCTGTGACCCTGTTGCAGCTGCAGTTCTGATTGACGAAACAATCGGCCAGTATGTGGAAAAATATGTTTTCTGCGACTGTGTTGGCGAAGTGACTGCAGGTCAAACAGTTATCGACTGGCTTGGCTTTGCTCCATTCAAAAATGTAAGAATTCCTATGGCATTGGACAGAGATAAATTTGCAGAAATTTACTTTGAATGTGTAAAATCCTATGAAAAGGAGGACTGCTGATATGCTGAACAAGAGACCTATTATTATGGACGTTGATACCGGTGTTGACGATACTCTGGCATTACTGTTGGTTGCAGCAGCCGAAAACCTTGACCTTAAAGCAATCACAACAGTTTTTGGAAACTGTTCACTGGAAACAACAACAGTAAATACACTTAAAATCTGTGAACTGTTTGGTCTGGATGTACCTGTAGCTGCAGGTTCTTTCCGTCCTGTAATCGACCCACCAATTGATTATTCAGTTGCTCCGATGATTGATATCCACGGCCGCGATGGTCTTGGTAATGTGGGCGACAGACTGCCGGCACCAACAAAACAGGCTGTGAATATGCCTGCTGTTGACCTGATGGCAAAAGCAATCATAGAAAGTGAAGAAAAAGTGACAATTGTTGCCACAGCACCTCTTACAAACATTGCACATTTTCTGCTGGCATATCCAGACCTGCATGAAAAAATAGAATGTATCGCACTTATGGGCGGTGCAGCATTCGGTGGCAATATGGGCTTCTCCGTTGAAGCAAATATTGGTCACGACCCTGATGCAGCAAAAATCGTATTTATGAGCGATGTTCCTAAATATATGTTCAGCCTTGATGCTACAATGGGCTGCTTTATCACAGATGAAGAACGTCAGGCTTTGGCTGATAACGGTGGCGAAACAGGTAAATTCCTGCAGGCTTGCGTACAGCAGTATTCTGATATTTATAAAGCATTGGGCGGTTTGCCGGGCGCTGTTCTTCATGATTCACTGCCTGTAGCATGGCTGCTGGATGAATCAATAGTTGAGTTTGCACATTGTTACGTTGATGTTGAACTGAAAGGTGTTAAAACACGTGGCTGTACAGCCTGTGACCTGAAAGGTTATACAGGTAAACCTGCAAATACATATGTTTCAATAAAAGCTGACAGAGAAAAGCTTATCCAGATGCACATTGATGCAGTTAAAAAGTTTAAATAGTTTAAATAATTGAAATATTATATTAAAACAGCTGACAAGGTATATACCTTGTCAGCTGTTGTTTTGTTATGATTTAGATGATTTTTACAGTAAAATAGTATTGAAATCCTCAACTGTCAGTGTTGTCAGCTGTTCATCTTCAATTTTTTCCAGAGCTGCCAGCCTGTTTGCTTGATTGATAAGTGCTTTTTCAAAGAAGTTCCTCACATCTCGGCCATTTGCATAGTTTTCGGGTCTGTTTTCACAGCGTTTTGTAAAGAATTCCATTGCAAATTTTTCTGCTTCCTCGTTGAGAACAAGGTCGGCTTTTCTTGCATTGAGTTTCAGGATGCCAATCAGTTCTTCAGTAGTATAGTCATCAAAATGAAGATATTTATTGAAACGGGATTTAAGACCGGGATTGGAATTTAAAAATTCTTCCATAGGGGCAGGATAGCCTGCAACTATTACAATCAGGTCATCACGGTTGTCTTCCATATATTTCAGCAATGTGTCAACCGCCTCAAAACCGTAGTCTGTTGCACCTCTGTTTACTGTCAGGGAATAGGCTTCGTCTATAAACAAAACGCCGCCTTTGGCTTTTGTAACTACTTCCTGTACTTTCAATGCAGTCTGTCCTACATATCCGCCCACAAGTCCGGAACGGTCCACTTCAACCAGATGACCTTTGGACAGCAGTCCCATAGCTTTGTATATTTCGGCAAGAAGACGTGCGATAGTTGTTTTACCGGTACCGGGATTGCCGCTGAACACCATATGCAGGCTCATATCCGGGCTGTCCATACCGCGTTCTTTTCTGATATTTCTGATTTTTACCAGATTGATAAGACTTCTCACATCTTCCTTGACCTTTTCCAGACCAATAAGTCCGTTCAGCTCATCCAGCAGTTCATCCAGTGTTTTTTCCGGTTCTTTTTCTTCAGTATCCTGCCGGGCCGGTATAACTGTTTTGTTTTGTGCTTCCGGTGCTGGTGTTGTAACTTCAGAGACAACAGGCTGTTCCACCTTTTTGTTTTCATCGCTCAATGAGCCAAGATTCAGATTTATGCTTTCTATAAATGTCCTGTCGATATAATCCTGCATATTCCGGCAGAAAAGTGACAGGGAATAGCTTTCTGCCTGACCGGAGCCGTCACACTTTATAAATTCTTCGCCCAACAGTTTGTACAATTGCAGAATAAGCTTTGATGTTTCCTTTACAGCTTCTGAACTGTTATCAGCTTTTACAAAGGCTTTGAAACAATACGGAACTTTGTTTGTGAAATCAGAGCCGTAAACCCTGTTGGCAATGGCATATTCGCGCATTTCTTTTACTGTATAGGAATAACCCAGATATTTTTCAATGAATTTTGATTCACTGGATGTGATTTTTGCATCTGCAAAACTGAGGTTAAGCAGAAAATGGAAAAGTTCACCGCGGAATATTTCTCTTGCAGGGGCGGTATTGTTTTTATCCCATGCATCAGTTTTTTCCAGTATATCACACATAGAATATACGCTGTCCAGGGCATTTTTCAGTTTAACGCTCATTTTTTGTTCCTCGTTTTCTTTAATGTTAATTTATAGCTGTCATAAACCATCTGTACAATCTGTTCTTCATCAGCATCACCACCGACTATAACTGTGCTCCAGTGTTCTTTGTTCATATGATAGCCCGGAGATACAGCACCAAAGCTTTCTCGCCAGAATGTTGCCCACTCGGGGGCATTCTTGAAGTTGATGTAGAGATTATTGTGTCTTTCATATAAAAGAGCGAATATTTTTTTGTTGCCGGTATGTCTTATGGCTGCCCATTCCGATTCAGGAAAAGGGTAGTCCAGATATGTGTTTTCAAATTTTAAAAATCTGTCAATATAATAGTTTTTCATATATACACCTTTACTTGTATATAACTTTAAACCAAACAAAATAAACTGTCAATCTTTACTTTGAATATAGCCTGTGATAAAGTAAAATATAGAGATATATAAAATTATAAAGGAGTAATTATGAAAAAATTTAATGCATTATTGCTGCTGATGTTTGTTTTTCTTACTGCCTGTGGGGAAAAACCACTGCAGAAAGAAGAAATTGTAATTTATCATGCCACAGATATGCATTATCTTTCACAGCAATTGACTGACAACTCACCGGAATTTATAGAAATGATTGCAAATGGCGACGGAAAAATGACACATTATATAGAACAGATAATGGACGCATTTGTGACTGATGTAATCAACGCAAAACCCGATTACCTGCTGATTGGCGGAGATATAACATTTAATGGTGAAAAACTCAGCCATCAGGATTTTGCGCTGAAAATGAAGCAGATAGAAGAAGCCGGCGTACAGGTGCTGGTTATTCCCGGCAATCACGATGTGGACTATCCGTTCTGCTATAAATTTGAAGGTCCTTATTATTATATGACAGACCGTATGACAGACCGGGATTTTGAAACTGTGTATGCAGATTACGGCCTGAAACAGGCTTATGCAAGGGATGAAAATTCTTTCAGTTATTTCTATAAGCTGACAGATAAAATAACTGTTCTTGCCCTGGACACAAACCGCGGAGGCGGCACAGGTGTGGCAGATGCTGATACTGTGGCGTGGTTGGAAAAAGAGATTGCAAGGCTGAAAGAGGGAACACAGCTGCTTGTTCTTACCCACCAGACATTGCTGAATCATTTTCCTTCGGAAGATTTTTCCAATCAATACTCAATCATAAACAGCAGCAAACTTATTGAAATGTTCAAGGAATATGGCATAGCTGTAAATTTGAGTGGACATATTCACACGCAGCACTTACATACTGAAGACAATATTACTGATATTGCCACAGAAAGTATGGCTGTAATGCCGTATAATTATGGTATAATTACTGTAAACAGCGATAAGATTACATATAAAATCCAGTCTGTTGATGTGGAAGGCTGGGCACAGGCAACAGGCCAGACAGCTGAAAATCTGTTGAATTTTGATGAGTACTCAAAAGATTTTTATATGAAATCACAGGTCAACAGAACGATATCAACCATCATTGAATCCGGTATATCACAGGCTGACCGGCAGTTGTTGGCTGAATTTTTTGCTGAACTGAATGTATATTATTTCCCGGGAATTATAGACCAGGCATATGACTATCTTGTTACAACACCCGGCTATAAAGCCTGGCTGGACAAAGATGCTGATTTGTGGCATTATCAGTATGTTATGGCGCGTATGCAGGAAGGTGCAGACGGAATCAGCCATAGCAAATGGGAAAAGACTTTTAATTGACAGGAGAATAAATTATGAAACTTTTTATTGCATCAGATGTTCACGGCTCTGCATATTATTGTGAAAAAATGCTGGAGTGCTATAAAACAGAAAAAGCAGATAAACTCGTGCTTTTGGGTGATATTCTTTATCATGGCCCTAGAAATGATTTGCCGGAAGGATATGCCCCTAAAAAAGTAATTGAAATGCTTAACAATATAAAAGAAGAAATACTGTGTGTACGCGGCAACTGCGATACAGAAGTAGACCAGATGGTGCTGCAGTTTCCTATACTTGCAGACTATGCTTTCTTTTACTGGAGAGAAAAAATGGTTTATGTGACACACGGTCATACCCACAACCTGAATAATCTTCCAATGCTTAAAAAAGGCGATATTCTTTTACACGGACATACACATATTCCGGCCTGCGATAAAACAGAGTTATGTACTTATGTAAATCCGGGTTCTGTTTCAATTCCGAAGCAAAATAGTGAGCACAGCTATATTGTTATTGATGACAACGGTATCAGCTTTAAAAATCTTGACGGTAAAACATATAAATATGTTTCTTATGAGGAACTGTAATGTCCGATTTTCATAAAAACATATATGAAATGGTTAAATCTGTACCTGCAGGCATGGTGACTACATATGGTCAGCTTGCTGCAAAAAGCGGAAATCCACGCCGCAGCAGGGTAATAGGCGGTGCAATGGCAAGATGCAATGACAATACTGTGCCCTGTCACAGAGTGATAAAAAAAGACGGCAGCCTGCCATCGTCATTTGGCATCGGTGGCAAGGAGCATCAGCGCTTTCTGCTGGAAAGCGAAGGTGTAATTTTTCTTCCTGACGGCAGGGTAGACCTGTCAAAGCATCGGTGGATATTCTGATATAAGCAAACACCCTTTGGAAACCTCCAAAGGGTGCATTTTTATTTCTTTTTATATCCGGTATTGTAATCCACCTGATTCATAAGTGGCTCATCATTTACATAGCGTCTGGCGTTTTCTATCATAATTGCTTCTATACCTTCAATTGTTTCCTGTGCGTGATAACCGCCTGAAACGTGAGGAGTGATAATCACATTCTTTTCTTTCCAGAGAGGATGGTCGGCAGGCAGTGGTTCGGGATTGGTTACATCCAATACAGCACCGCTTATCAAACCATTGTGCAAAGCATATACAAGTGCATCAGTATCCACTGCATTTCCACGCCCAACATTTATCAGCACAGCCTCATTTTTCATTAGTCTGAACTGGTCACAGGATATAATATTCTGTGTCTGTGCAGAATTAGGCAAACACAAAGCTATAACATCCATTTCCGGCAACAGTTCATCCAGCTTGTCCAGAGCGCTTAATGATTTAACATATTCAGGCACATCAGACAGTGTTCTTTTTATAGCGTATATTTCAGCGCCCAGGGCGTTCATTTTTTCGGCGAACTGACCGCCTATATCACCTAAACCAACTACAAGTACCTTGCTGTTTCTTATTGTTTTTACCATACCCATATCTAGCCATTGTCTGTTGTTCTGGTTATCACGGTACAAATGAAATTTTTTGGTCAGAGATAAAACACCGGCCACCATATATTCTGCAATAGCGTGACCATATGCACCTGTGGCATTTGTCAGTATAGTTTTGTTTCTGTCTATGTATTCACAGTTTGCATATGCATCAGCACCGGAGGAGGCAAGCTGTAACCATTGCAGGTTTTCACACTTTTTCAATGTTTCCAGACTGGGATTTCCTATTATTGCAGTAGCTGTTTTCAGTTCTTCATCAGTAAAAGGGGAGAGGTGTCCCATACGCTTGTAATCATTACCATTTCTGATTATTAATTCACATTTATTCTGCATAATATTGCATATTATGTTTAAACTTGTATCTGAAATAGGTGTGCGCAAAAGACAAATCTTTTTCATTGTAACCTCCAAAAGTACATATGTATGATTTATTTATACATATCGACATGATTTGTTGTCAAGAATTATTTTATATAGTCAAATTAACGATAGTTTTTATTATGATAAAGTTTAACAAAAATTCAAAATAATATCAACGTAATTTTGTATAAAATGCCGTTAATTAAAATTTTGTTCACAGATTATACACAACTCAATTTATACAAAATTACATAAATTTATTTTTTAACAATCTTTTGTTTGTGCAAAACGCTGAAAAGTGCAAAAAAATGCAAAAAAATATTTTTATTGACTAAAGGAAGTAAAAGTAGGATAATGTATCCATATTTAAATTTACTGTTAAATTATGTCCAGAATACAGTGAATTTTAATATTCAAAAAAATACATTTTGTATTACCTAAAAGGAGGTGATCATTGGTGAAAAGCGACATTAGCGACATTAGAATTCTATGTCTGTTACCGTTCCGACTATGGGAACTAAGTTGTATTACTAATGTGAACCTTGACAATTTAATATGTCATTTTAAGCCAGTGATTATTCCAACCTTTTCAAAGGTAATTTGACAATTTTTATTTTTTGAATTTTATTTATTAGAGAGGAAATTTATTATGACTTGGACTCCAATGATGTGTTTCGCTGTTATTGCATTTGCATTCGTAATCGGCGAATTTCTTTCACGTTTGACTAAAGGCTATGTATCATCCATGGTTTTTGGTTGTTTTGTTGCTATGGGCCTTTTCTGGTCAGGTGCTATCCCTGCAACAATCGCAACAGATTCCACACTTCTGCCTACACTGTATGGCGTTGGTGTTGCTATGTTGCTTGTTAACATGGGTACATCCATCGATATTGAACAGCTTATCCGGGAATGGAAAACAGTTGTTGTTTGCTGTGCCGGTCTTGTAGGTATCGGTGTTCTTGCTTTCACAATCGGTAATGCTGTATTCGGCAAAGAATATTCACTGGTTGCTGCTCCTGTAGTTGCTGGCGGTGTTATTGCTTACCAGATCGTTGCAGAAGCTGCAGTAACAGCAGGCCAGCCTGTATTTGCAGGTTTTGCTGCTCTGGTTCTTGCATT
>CAZYSS010000032.1:0-20812 GCA_964649845.1 uncultured Oscillospiraceae bacterium | reverse complement strand
GATTTCACCGATATCTGTTGTTAAAAAGTGTTTTAGTACTGTATGGCCAAAAGAGCCTGTACCGCCTGTGATCAGAAGGGTTTTACCTTTAAAAACTGAATCTGCCATATTTATATCCTCCAAAGCATAATGCTTATTTATACTTGATTTACGATTAAACACAATTATACATTATAATCTTTAATATTTTAACACACTTTGACAAAATTTAAAAGAGTAATAGCCATTTATTAAAAAAAATATTACAATTTAACTACAAATTTTTACTGATATGTGATATTATAGAGACATAAATTTTTCTCAAGGAGATATAAAATGAGTGTTTTAAACAGATTTTTGAATTATATTAAAATCGATTCACCATCCGACCCTAAAAAATTCGGCACTGTGCCATCAACTGATATCCAGCTGAACGTGGCAAGATTTCTTGAAAATGAAATGAATATCATGGGTCTGGCAAATGTGCGCATCAAAGACGGCACCGTATACGGTGAACTGCCTGCAACAGAAGGCTATGAAGACAAAACCTGTATTGGCTTTATTGCACATATGGACACAGCACCTGAATTCAACGGTTTTGGCGTAAAACCACAGATTATTGAAAACTATGACGGCGGCGACGTGCTGCTGGCAGGCAGCGGCCATGTGCTGTCTGTAAAAGAATTCCCATTCCTGGCAGACCTGAAAGGCCAGAAGCTGATTACAACAGACGGCACAACACTGCTGGGCGCCGATGACAAAGCAGGTATTGCTGAAATTATGGAAGCTGTACAGACTGTAATCGATGAAAAAATCCCACACGGTAAAATTGTTATCGCATTTACACCTGACGAAGAAATCGGTCAGGGCGTGGCAAAATTTGACGTGGAAGGCTTCGGCGCAAAACTGGCATACACAGTGGACGGCGGTGCATACAACGGCATCTGCTACGAAAACTTCAACGCTGTTTCCGCAGTAGTTGAATTCAATGGCTATTCAATTCATCCAGGCGCAGCAAAAGGCAAGCTGGTAAACAGCCAGCACCTGGCATTTGAATTCCACAATCTGCTGCCTGCCTTTGAAAAGCCTGAACACACAACAGGCTTTGAAGGTTTCTTCCATCTTATTGAAACAAAAGGTACAACAGAAAAGACAACTCTGGAATATATTGTACGCGACCACGACGCTGAAAAAATTGATGAAAAGCAGGAAGTTATGAAGAAAATTGCTGCATTTATCAATGCAAAATACGGCGAAGGCAGCTGTGTACTCAATCTGAGAGAACAGTACAGAAATATGAAAGAACAGATTATGCCTTATTACGAAGTAGTGGAAGCTGCTGAAAATGCTATCAGAGCAATCGGTGCTACACCTGTAAGCGAAGCAGCACGCGGCGGTACAGACGGCGCAATGCTGTCTTACAAAGGTCTGCCTTGTCCTAACCTGGGCACAGGCGGCTACAACGCCCACGGCAGATACGAATGTGTAACTGAAGAAGCACTGGAAAAATGCACACAGGTTGTTGTGGAAATCATCAAACAGTTTGCAAAATAATATATAAAAACAGAACGGGATGCATATGCATCCCGTTTTTAGTCGACCGATAAATTTGGTTTTTCTTTCTGTTCGCAAAATCAAAATTTATCTAACCAATTTTATCTTACCATAATATGCTTTGATAAACAACAGGCACAGCATATGCTGTGCCTGAAATTATGTTAATATTCAATTCTTCTCTTCTGCCGGCGGCTGCGGATTACATTGATTGCCACTGTGGCAATTACCAGAATAAGGAAAACTGTAGGCACAAACAGGTCATTTGATGCCTGGTTGAAAGAGCGGATGTCGCTCCAGGCTGTGTCCATAGCTGTGCTGATTTCAGGTGAAAGTGTGGTAAAAACCTCTGTGTTTGCCAGCACATCATCTGATGGGTAAGCAACAGGATTTTCTTTCATTTCATCTTCCAGCAGTTCATAGGCGCCTGTGTGTGGAGTAGGATAATAGATATACTCCGCATTTGCCAGTGCCACGTCAACCTCGTTCAGGAAGTTGATATACATATGGGCAGCTTCCACATTCCGTGCATTTGCAGGAATAACAACAGCATCTGTGAAAAGGTTTGTACCTTCCACCGGAGATGCAAAACTCAGGTCAGGGTTTTCTTCCATCATTGTCAGAGCATCACCTGCATAGTAAGGTGCCAGAGCAGCTTCCCCACCGCACATTTTATCGAAAATTTCATCATTTACATAAGCCTGTACCACAGTTTTCTGTGCAATCAGGTCTTCGCGGGCAATTTCCACCTCTTCGATTGTTTTCGGATTCAGGGAAAGACCGTTTTTCAACAGCGCAATGGCAAAAGCATCGCGGCTGTTGCCGAACATAAGAATATCATTGGCATATCTTTCATCCCATAGGGCAGACCAGCTTGTAGGTGCTTCGTCCACCAGAGTGGTGTTGTAGATAATGCCTACTGTGCCCCAGGTATAAGGCACAGAGTATATGTTGCCGGGGTCATAGTCCAGGTCCATATATTTTTCGTCCATATACAGAGTGGCGTTAGGGATAAGGCTCCAGTCCAGAGGCTGCAGCATATCCTCGTTTATCATCTTGGCAATCATATAGTCTGAAGGAATAATCACATCGTAATTTGCACCGCCGCTTTTCAGCTTGGTGTACATACCTTCATTATTGTCAAAGGTCTGATAGTTCACTTTGATACCTGTCAGTGCTTCAAACTCTTTGTTTACGTGCATGGCGCCGTCCTGACCCAGGGACATATATTCACCCCAGTTGAATACATTCAGGGTAATACCCTGGTCTGCCAGACGGGTCCAATCGTATTCATCTGCCAGCTGCTGTGCCACAGCCTTTGCATCAGAGGCAGGATTTGGTGCTATCAGAAGCACATCACCTGTTGCAAATGCAGGCATAGCCATAACCAGCATAAGGCAGAAAACAAGTATAAGGCTTGTAATTCTTTTCACTTATTTTACCTCTTTCTTTACTCTTTTTTCATCTGATGAACTCTTGATGTTTACCACCAGCAGTACTGCCAGAATAACAAGGAACAAAATTGTGGAAAGTGCATACATTTCCGGGCTTACGCGACGGCGTGCCATGGCGTAAATGGCTACAGGCAGCGTCTGTGCGTGGCCTGAGTTAAAGTAAGAAATAATAAAGTCGTCAATGGAGAATGTCAGTGCCATAAGGAAACCGGAGATGATGCCCGGCAGGATTTCCGGCACAACAACCTTGAAAAATGCCTGGCGAGGATTACAGCCCAAGTCAAGAGCTGCTTCATACACGCGGTTGTCCATCTGTTTCAGCTTTGGTAAAACCGAAAGAATAACATACGGCACGTTGAATGTGATATGGGAAATAAGCAGTGTGCCCATACCGAATTCAAAATCAATCCAACCTTTGAACACGTTGAACAACAGCAACAAAGAAATACCTGTGATGATATCAGGGTTCACAACAGGCATATAGCTGATGTTGACAACCAGGGATTTTTCCCAGTTTTTCATGGCATTTATGCCAACTGCTGCCATTGTGCCCAGAATTGTGGCAATTGTGGCAGCCACTACAGCAACAAAAAGTGTAGTGAAAAAGGCTTTGATAATTGCTTCATTCTTAAAAAGTTCCACATACCATTTCAGCGTAAAGCCTGTCCACACTGTACGGCTTTTTGACTGGTTGAATGAAAAGGCAATCATTACAAAAATTGGCAGGTAAAGAAACGCCAGAACGAATATCCAATAGGCTTTTTTCAGTATTTTCATCATTACAGCAACACCTCCGAGTCATCGTCGGCAAAGCCATTTGTAACTGACATACACAGCAGAACCAGAACCATAAGAACCAGGCTCATAGCCGAGCCAAGATGCGGGTTGTAACTGTTGCCCAGGAACTGCAGGTCTATAAGGTCACCTATCATAAATGCTGAATCGCCGCCCAGCATTTTAGAGATAACAAAAGTGGAACAGGATGGTACAAATACCATAGTGATGCCCGTAGTGATACCAGGCATTGACAATGGAATAAGCACCTTTGTCAGCACATGGTACAGATTACCGCCCAGGTCCTGTGCAGCTTCAATAAGTGAGTGGTCAATTTTTACCATTGTGGAATACAGCGGCAGAATCATGAATGGCAGATAGTTGTATACCATACCCAGGATTACTGCGCCATTTGTGTTTATCATATTGAAAGGGCCTAGGCCGAAAAGTGCAAAGAATTTATTGATAAGGCCGTTTCTTTCAAGCAGACTCATCCATGCATATGTGCGCAGAAGAAAGTTCATCCACATAGGCAGCATGATAATTAGCATCATCATCTTCTGGCGGCTGGCTTTCATTCTGGACATAAAATAGCTGACAGGATATGCCATAATAAGACACACTACTGTAGCCACACCTGCCAGGATAATGCTGCGCATAAACACAGGTGCATATGTGGAAAGCCGGCTCATATTCTCAAAAGTGAAGTTACCCCGTTTGTCTGTGAATGCAAAATACACTACAAGGCACAATGGGGCAAAGATAAATATTGCCATCCATAAAAGATATGGCGCACTGATGTATTTTGTTTTCATAGACTAGTCCCTCATTCTCTTCATAATATGGATTTCTTCAGGACCGATGTTCATACCCACAAGTTCGCCCACATTCTGTTTCTGTGTGGAGTGGATAATCCAGTCAAAGCCGCCCTGTTCCACAGTGATTTCATAATGAACACCTTTGAACACAACGCTTTTTACAACGCCGGACAGCTGACCCTGTATAGCAGGAACAACTTCGATATCTTCCGGACGGATAACAACGTTTACCAGCTCGTTAGGTTTAAAGCCTTTGTCAACACAGGTAAACTGTGTGCCGTTAATTTCCACAAGGAAGTCACGTACCATAATACCATCAAGAATATTGCTTTCACCGATAAAGTCTGCAACAAAGGCGTTTACAGGTTCATTGTAGATATCCTGTGGTGTGCCAATCTGCTGGATGATGCCGCCTTTCATAACAACAACGGTATCAGACATGGTAAGAGCTTCTTCCTGGTCATGGGTTACGTAGATAAATGTGATTTCAAGTGCCTGCTGGATGCGTTTCAGCTCTGTCTGCATTTCTTTGCGCAGTTTAAGGTCCAGAGCGCCCAGCGGTTCGTCAAGAAGAAGAACCTTTGGCTGATTTACCAGGGCACGTGCAATAGCAACACGCTGCTGCTGGCCGCCGGAGAGAGTATTGATGTCTCTGCGGGCGAAGTTTTTAAGACCTACAATTTCCAGCATTTCAAGCACGCGGGATTTGATTTCCTGGTCCGGCAGCTTTTTCAGGCGCAGGCCGAAAGCGATGTTTTCAAACACGTTCAGGTGTGAAAACAGGGCATATTTCTGGAAAACTGTGTTAACCTCCCTTTTATATGGAGGCAGGTCAGCGATGTCTTTGCCATCAAAAAAAACACTGCCGGATTTTGGAGTCTGGAAACCGCCAATGATACGCAGAGTGGTTGTTTTGCCACAACCGGAAGGACCCAGCAGTGTAACAAACTCTTTGTCGTGAATATCAAGTGACAGACCATCCAGGATTGTTTCCCCGTCAAAATCTACAACAATGTCTTTAAGGCTGATAATAATGTTATTGTCCATATACAGAACCCCTTTGCGGTAATATTCTACGTCTTTACGTAGCCAGCGCCAATTATACTACCCCGCAAAAGGTTTGTTACACTACACTGTAAAACAGATAGTTACAGCAGTACATACAACGCCAGTATGATATTAGATTTGTGTTAATTTAATGCCTTTAAGTTAAAATAGCATAAGTCTAACATTACATTTACATACTGGTTTTATTGTAATTTTTTTATATATATTTGTCAATAGATATTGACTTAAATGTGAAAATTGTCAATTGTCGCAAAAAAATAATAAAAAAACGGGACTATTCAGCCCCGTTTAATATTCTGCTTATAACTGTCAAAGGATATTTTATATTAATCTGTCCTAAAATACTATTTTTTATACACAGCACTCATTGTACCATTTTCATCAAAACAAATGCCGATTTCAAAACTGTCTGATGTTCCATCAGTATATCTGGCTGTAAAGGTTACAACATCATTTATAACAGAAAGATTTTCTGTCGGGTTATTGTCAAATCTGTCAACAATTTCATCTCCAAACATCCATCCTATAGCAAAAGTTCCGCTTTCCGTTCTGCCTGTATATACAGTTTTGTATTCCTCTGCAGTAATAACAAATTTTTTGCCGTATTCATTAAGCTCATTACTGTAAGACATATTGTTTATTTCCAGAACACCAAGCCCATCAAGGCTGATTTCCAGTTCAGACAGCCTGTCCACGTCAATTCCTTTGAGCACAAAACTGTTCATATATCCATAGTATATAATTGCATTTTCGGTTGTGTGGCATCTGTAACCATAGTTATTCAGGGTTTTGTCATCAAAATTAAGATATTTTTCCATATCTTCAATCATTTTTTCCTGATAAGCTGAAGCTTTTTCAGTATTAATATTCCTGATGTCTGCGACTTTCAGCATTGCTTTTACAGGCAACTGAACTGCTGACTCATCATAAACTTCATATAACACCTGTTCGGGTTCTGCCGCTGAAACCACCAGCAAACCAAATTTCTGTGCTTCTGACTGAGGTGCCATCAGACACCCTCCAAAGATAAGAGCAAAAGCAGCAACAGCTGCTATAACAGGTTTAAAATATCTGTGCATAAATCCTGTGCCATTTCTAATTTCAAATATTTCTTTTTTCATTTTTTTATTTCCTTTGTATTCTTCAGCTTCCGTAATAAAGCTGTCTTCAATATAATCCAATGCGGATATGATTTTTTTATTTTTCATAGATAAATCTCCTCATTTCTCAACAGTTTTTCCAATCTCTTTCTACTTTGGAACAGCATCGATTTCACTTTACTTTCGCTGAAATTATATCTGCGGGATATATCTGCCACAGAATCACAATACCAGTATCGGCGAATAAAAACATTACGTGAATCATCTTTTTCACTGTGAAGAAATTTATTTATAAGTGCACCCAACTCCTGCGAAGAAATATCGTATAGCATAAATTCGTCCACGGCTATATCATTTATTTCATCCAAAAGAACTGTCATATTTGTATTTCGTTTACCAGCATTATTGAATTCCAGTTTTTTCAGTGCTGTGTTCCTTGTAACTTTAGAGATATATGCTTTGAAATTATCCGGATTGTTGGGCGGAATACTGTTCCATACTGCCAGATAAGTATCATTTATACACTCACGGCAATCTTCGGTATCAGCAAGAATATTTTTTGCTATAGAAAAACACAGTTTTCCGTATTTTCTGTCAGTTTCATTGATTGCCTGCTGATTTCTTTCAATGTACAGGCTGACAATATGCAAATCATCCATTTTTTACCTCCTTTTTGTTATTTAAAGGCCTTCATATAATAAGTACGATTTTCTGCAATAAGGTTGCACAGGATTAAAATCTTAACATAAAAACAAAAAAACAGAGGCAAAAGCCCCTGTTTTATGTCATATAAAAATTAACCAACAAAGATTGGCAGTTCGTTCAGGTAGTAGAGTTTGTCATTAGGGAAATCTGTACCTTCGCGGAGAACTGCGGAATAACCCACGATTTCTACGCCGATCTGGTCCAGCAGAACTTCCATTGCACGGAATGTGCCGCCTGTGGAAACAACGTCATCCAGCAGAAGAACTTTTTTGCCGCGGATTTTGTCTGCATCCCTGATATCAACAACCATTTTCTGCACTGCAGATGTTGTGATGGATTTTACTTCTGTTTCGATAGCATCAAGCATATACGCTTTTTTGCCTTTTCTGAAAACAACAAAATCTCTTTCTCCCAGAATTGTGCAGATGGACTGTGCCAGTGGGAGAACCTTTGCTTCTGGACATACGATGTAGTCAAAATCAACATCTTTGATTTTTTCTGCCAGAGCTTTTGCGCAGTAGTTTGTCAGCTCTGTGTCACCCAGCAGTACAAAGCCTGCAATGTGAAGCGTAGGATGAACAGGTGCAATAACCAGGCGTTCTGTTCTGCCTGCAAGGTCGATGTCATAATAAGTCTGTCCTGTGTATGCTATTTCCATAATTAACTCCTTATAGTTTTCCGGAAACCCGGAACTGATTTTATTACATACAAATAGTATAAACAATATTTTTGTTTTTTTCAATATTTACTTTAATTTTTCATAAAATTGTTGTACAATGAATTTATTAAATTATGAGATAGTAAAAGAGGATAATTATGTTTCGGTTAGTAGGTCTTATGGCGCTGTATCTGGGCGGCAACAATATCAGAAAGGCGTTTGTTCTGGCACCATTCGGTCAGTGGCAGCTGATAAACTGGATGCTTTTTGGTGTAGGCATCCTGATGCTGCTGGTGGGCGCTGCCTGTGTATGGCAGGCAAGCAAAGACTATAAAACAAAGCAAGAAGAACTGGCTGCAAAGGAAAAAGCAGAAAAACAGCAGCGCCAGCGGCAGTTTTTCTACGATGAAGAAACTGTACAGACAGAAGAAAAAGCTGAAGAATGATATAAAAACAGGGGCAGTCCCAATGTCATTCAGATAAGAAAAATATGTCATTCTGAGGAACGAAGTGACGAAGAATCTTAGTTCTAACAATGTGATTAAGATTCTTACCCTGAAGGGCACGCGTCGCTTCGCTCAGAATGACATTTTAGTTTGTTTTATTAAGTTGATATTTTTCGAAAATACTTAACTTAATGACATTGGGGCAGCCCCTGTATTTTTGTTTTATTATGGAGTGGCAAGCTGTGATTTATTGCATCTGCGGTGTAATAGATCTGCAGAAGATGTTACGTTTCAGGAATTGTCTGGAAAATTTCCTGCAAAGGTTGATATATAATCCAATCACGTAGGGGCTACTATCAGTCGCCCGAAAGCCTCCCTTATTAGAGGGAGGTGTCACGAAGTGACGGAGGGTTTCAAACAAACTCAGCTATTATTGCTCGGGGAAACATTCCCCGAACCCCTTTCTTTTACTTCACTAAAGCATAACCTGTAGTTCGTCACATACAATAAAAGACGCGTACCCCTGTACGCGTATTTTCATTTTATGATTTAGTTAAATGAGAATATTCTCTGTGCCACGCCGTAAATTTTGATAATGGCTTTGCGGCCTGTTTTGCTTTTCAGCTGCATCACACGGCCCATAACAGAGCGTCTTACCGCTTTGTACAGGTCTTCATTGTGGTCTTTCATATACTGCCACAGTTCTTCTTTTTTCTGCAGATGTTCTTCTGTACCTGATTTGATACACAGCACTGTGGAAATAGTGGTAATCATTGTCAGATATTTAATCATATACCGGCGGCATTTTTCATCTTCCAGTGTCATTACGTCACAGCAGTCAATCATCAGCTTGTTTACTCGCAGCTGCTGGTCCATACGGCCAATCATAATCTTTTCGTTTACAGACTGATCTTCACGGCCGATATAATATCTGTACAGATCCACATTCATATAGTACAGTGTTTTTACATATGGCAGTGGCTGATATACAAACAGGTTGTCCACATAAAATGTGTGTTTTGGCAGCTGCAGACCACAGTCCAGAAGCATCTGTCTGCGATAGATTACGCTGTGCATAAGAATGTTCTGGTGCGGCAGGAAATGTTTTGTTTCTGCCCAGGTGAAAACTCTGTCCTGTGGAAGCACATTTGTATAGCGGATAACGCTGGAGCGGTTCTCGTTGACCTTTTCGTATACATAGTTGGCAATAAACATATCCACAACAGTACCTTCTGCCTGCAGATTTTTCAGCGTTTCTGCCACTTTTACAAGTGAGTCTTTATCCATCCAGTCGTCAGAATCCAGCACTTTAAAATATAATCCTGTGGAATTTGCAAGACCTGTGTTTACAGCCTGACCATGACCGCCGTTTTCCTGATGGACACATTTTACAATGCCCGGGTATCTGGCTTCATATTCTTTGCCCACTTCCAGAGTGTTGTCTTTCTGTGAACCGTCATCAACAACGATGATTTCCACATCGTCACCAAGTATAAGGCAGGATTCAATTGCGTTTGCCATATAAGCAGCAGAGTTGTAGCAAGGAATCGCTACTGAAAGTATTTTCATTTTTATTTCGTCCTTTTGTCGGTTATTTACTATATTTTTGCTTATTATAACACGTTTTACGTTATATGTCTGTTATTTTTTTTAATTTTAAGAAAAATTTAATCAAAAGAAGCTTGTAACAAAAATTTCAATACCGATAAAAATAAGAATCACACCGCCAAGAATACCTGCTTTGCCAGCCAGCTTTGTACCGAATTTCTTGCCGATGGCAATACCGCCATAGCAGATAAAAAATGTGACAAAGGCGATAAGCAGCGCGCATACAACAGCCATAAGCAGATTGTATTCAGCAATTGTAAATCCCACAGAAAGTGCATCTATTGATGTGGCAATACCCTGTACCACCAGCTGTTTCACACCCACATCCTGACTGGCGTCTTCTTCATCCTCTTCGCCGCCATCCAGGCTTTCCTTCAGCATTTTGCCGCCGATGTAGCACAGCAGAATAAGTGCAATCCATGGGATAAACTTTTCAAAAGACTGGAAATACTGCACTACAGTATGTACACATATCCAGCCGATAAGTGGCATGGCAGCCTGAAAACCTGCAAACACGCCTGCCATAGTGGCCATACGGCCTGTTTTCATCTTTGGTTCGTTAAGACCGTTTGCCAACGATACAGAAAAAGCATCCATAGCCAGGCCCACGCCCAGCAGAACGCTGTTGAAAAAGAACATAAAATTCCATTCCATAATTGATTGTCCTCCAGATTCATATCAACAAAAAACCAAGTGCGAAAAGCCACACTTGGTTGATAATTCCTATAAAAGGGCAGACCAATGTATAGCTTTACAGTTACACATAAGTCTCGCAATTTAAAGCAAGCCAGGTTTGTAAAACCAGTATGTTGACTTGCTACGCAAAAGCGCTTGCTACTCCCTTACAAAATTTAATTATATCAAAGAATGTTTCAAAAGTCAAACAAATACAGCATATATCTGTAAAATTATATGCTACATTTCTTCCCTGTAGCCCGGAGGTGTGGAAGTATTCCAGTTGCTGCCTTCAGGTTTTTTGTTTTCAGTCCGGTTTTCCTTTTCTTTTTCAAGGATTTCTTCTTTTTTTACAGGGTCTTTGTACATAACAGTTCTCCTTATCCAATATTCCTGTTTTTATTATAGCAGAAAATATATCACTTGTAAAATATCCGTCTGTGGGGTATAATATAGATAAATAATTATCGAAAGGATTATATCATATGAAACTCAAAGATAAAGTGGCAATAGTTACAGGCGGTGCAATGGGCAATGGTCTGGGTATTGTAAAAGTATTTCTGAAATATGGCGCAAAAGTGGTGATTTTTGACTACAGCGAAAAAGTGCATGAAACAGTGAAAGACCTGCAGGCAGAGGGCTGGGAAGTATCAGGCTACCTGTGTGATGTGCGCGACAACGATATGATTAAAAAATGTGTGGATGAAGTGCTGGCAAAATACGGCACAATTGATGTGCTGGTAAACAACGCAGGTATTGCTTGGCTGGACAGCTTTATGAAGACAGATGACAAGCTGCGCGATGCACATTTTGACATCAATATCAAAGGCTGCTGGAATATGTGCAAAGCTGTGTGCCCTGTTATGATGGAAAACAAAAAAGGCTCTATTGTAAACCTGTCCAGCGTGACAGGTCCACTGGTAGCTGACCCGGGTGAAGTGGCATATGCCACAACAAAGGCTGCGCTGATGGGCTTTACAAAAGGTCTGGCAGCTGAAATGGTACACCACGGCATAAGAGTAAACGCAATCCAGCCCGGCTACATTATGACACCTATGGTTGAAGGCATTGCAAACGCTTCTGACGCTGACAATCCGGACAGCGTAATTGAAGGCATCCGCGCAGGCATCCCTATGGGCAGACTGGGCCATATTGAAGAACTGGGCGAACTGGCAGCATTCCTGGCATCAGACGAATCCAGCTATATCACAGCACAGGGCATTGTTATTGACGGTGGCTCCACACTGCCTGAAACAATGAGCGTTGGCGTGAACTGATTTGACTTTATAACCAAACAGAAAAAAGCAGATGTGATTTTCACATCTGCTTTTTCAGTTTATATGCACATAATTCCGTCTGTTGTTGAAGAAATCATCAGCAGAAATATAGGCCAGTTTTGTAAAAGTGCGTTCCATGGGGCGGTATATGCCGTCCTGGCCTTCCACCATAACCTGTGTATATTCTTCGCCGCATTTCACCACAAAGCCGTCGTCCATTATTCCCACTATAACCACTTCTCTTGTCAGACCGACTGCCTGATATTTCAGCTGCAGTTCGTTTATGTCTCCGTTGTCCAGATTGATTGCAAGTTTGGTGCTTATCAGTTCATAGTTTCCCGGACTGACAAAAACCGTCTTGAAGCACTCCACCACCATCAGATTATTGTATACTCCACGGAGATACATACCTATATAGCCTACCTTGTCCCCTACCAGCCGTGATACCCTCTGCTTTTCCCCGTCTGTGTAGCGGTAAAGCACATTGTTGGTGTCATCATAGGATATAATTCCGTTTACTGTAGACCAAAGAGTTTCATTTCTGTAGTCATACTCTATATTTTCCTCAACCTGACTGTTTTCCAGATTGAGATAAAACATATGTATATCAGGTGATGTTCTTGCAGCAGCAGAAAATACAAGATTTCCATTGTCTATACCTATATCATGTATAGCCATTTCTGTGGAATAAATTATTTCTGTATCTTCCCCAACAGTATCAAGTCTGACAATAGCATCGTAATACTGGTTTTCCCGGTTTATAAAATTCGCCCGATAATAAATGCTGTTATCCATTAAAAATACAGGTTTGTATGTGAAGATAAAGTACCCGGGCTCAAACTCTTTTATCAGTTTTTTCTCCAGTGTATTTTCATCAATGGAGTAGATTTTTGCAGGATAGGAATTGCCGCCCACAAAGCAATAAATTTTCCCGTTGTGGTATGAATTGAATAGCCGCCCTGGCTACCTGTGAGAAAGGCTATACATTCTTCCGTGTTATGTTTACAGTCATCCCTGTTGCAGAAAGGCTGCATTGTTTTGTTTTCTTCATCTATAAAGAAAAGCAACTCACCATAAAAATCATATCCCAGGTCAATGCTGTTCTCTGTCATATAGCCGCCTTTTTCACCCATAGCAAAATATGGGGTATGATTGCTGAGCATTGTGACCGGTGCGGTGCTTTGTGCAGAGGCATCCTCTGCAGGGACGGCACTGCAGGCTGTCAGCATAAAAGCGGTGGCAAGCATAAGTGCAAATAATTTATTTTTTATTTAAAACTCCTGTTTGTTCAGCTGTATATAATCCCGTCTGCTGTTGAGAAAATCATCAGCGGAGATATATGCAAGATGATTCACTTTCTGAAATGCCTGACCGTGAGAGGGTTTCTCTGTAGCTGTAATATCATAAAAACTCCGCCCGTTTATTACAATAAAGCCATCGCCTGTGCACCCCAGTGGGCGAACCTGTGTAAAATAATCATCCAATTCATACTCTTTGTATTTCGATACAACTTCGTGGTATTCGCCTGTTTTTGTGTTTACAGCCAGCTTGGTTCCTGTGCCATTGTCTGCAGAGCACTCCACTATAACAATATCATTGTACATACCATAGATATTTAAAATGCTGTATCCGGCCAGGGCACCCTGCATTTTCAGCACTTCCCTTTTGTTCCGGTTTTCATAAGTGTACAGGATTTTGCTGTTGTAATCAAAAGTAAAAACCTGTCCCACGGGTGTACAGATGCGCTCTGACCTGAAAGGGAAATCTTCGTGCACAATTATATTGCCGCTGTTCATATTGTAGAAAAACATTGATGAAGTGTAATTATTGGCAGAGTAATTGTTGTATTCAACAAGCACTATATTGTCTCCGTCCAGTCCTGCAATATTCAGACTGTAATTTGGTGATGCCGCCAGCACAACCCGGCCGGCGCCGGTGTCAATATCTGCTTTCACAAGGCAGTTCTGCATACCTTTATCCGCAGAGAACTGCTGATAAAGATAATAAATATAATTTTCATTTTTAAACACCGGGAAATAAAGGTTTCCTGCGTATTCCAGTTTTGTCACTGTTTTTTCCAATGTTTCCTCATCGTATCTGTACAGGTATCTTTCCGGATTCCCCTGCCGGTTTTTCTCCGCTGCGTTTTCTGCAAACAGATAAATCTGTCCATCGCAATAACCCACAGATACAGCGTCTGTACTGTCCGGCAGATATGTTGCACAGCTGTCATTTATGTGTATACAGCCGTCAGCATTGCACAGGGGTGCCATAGTTTTGGCGTCTTTGTCAAAGCGCATCAGTTTTCTGCCTGCAAAACCAAGACCGTAAGCCGTGCCGTCCAGCAGCAGGTAGCTTGCCTTGCCGCCATCGGCAAAGCAGGTGTTGTACGAAGTCAGCATCTGTGCCGAGGTCTGCGATGCAGCATTGTCCTGCCCTGCCCCTGTACAGCCTGTCATCGTCAAGCACAGGACAAGGGCTGTCAGTATATGTAAAATTCTTTTCATCTGTATTCTCCTTGCTGTATTCAGGTACCTTATGGCTGTATTATAGCATTTCAAAGCCTCTCATAAATGACTGAACTGTCACATAACAGTCCTTTACAGTGAGAAAAATGTCACTTTCGGCGCAAAATGTTTGTTTTTGCCACTGATATGACGTATAATATAGGCAGATTAAAACGTATCAAAACGGAGGTACCTATGAAAAAACTGGCTCTTACAGATTTTTATGATTACACCTTTCTTTCAGGACTGATATTCTCTCCTGACAAGACAAAGGCATTGCTGATGACAAAGAAAAGCGACAAAGCCAACAACAGCTACAAAAGCGACCTGTGGCTGTTTGACCCTGCCACAAAACAGACAAAGCAGCTGACAAGCGCAGGTGATGTGGGTATGTTCACCTGGCTGAATAATGATGAGGTTATCTTTACAGCTATGCGTGACAGCGGCCTGAAAGCAAAAGTACAGGGCGGCGAAACCTGGACTGCAGTATACAAGCTGAACCTTGGCGGCGGCGAAGCAGTGGAATATTTCCGCCTGCCTGAAATTGTTACCGGTATCAGAGTTCTGGACAACGAAAATTTTGTGCTGACAATAGCAAACAATTCCAACAGGCCTGACATTGAAGCAATGGAAGGCGAAGAAAAAGCCAAAGCCCTAGCTGCACAGAAAGCAGAAAAAGACTATGAAGTGATAGACGAACTGCCATTCTGGGGCAACGGTGCAGGCTACACCAACGGAAAACGCAGCGAAATCCATCTGTTCAGCAAAAATGACGGCAAACTGAAACCTGTTTCTGTTTATCCGCTGTCTTCAAGAATCACAGATGTAAAAGACGGCAAGGTGCTGTATGTGGTGTCACAGTTTCACAACGGTCTGTCCAGCATGAAAAACAGCCTGTGGCTGTATGACGTTGAAAAGGGCGAAAAGACAGAACTGATACCTGAAGGCGACTGGATGGTGCACAATGCAGGCTTTACCGGTGTGGACAAAATATTTGTACAGGCCACAGACAACGATAAATACGGTCTGAACCAGAATGCACTGCTGTACTTCTGGGAAGACGGCAAATTGGTGCCTTGGTGCACAGATGACATCTGCTGGGGTTCCAGTGTAGGCAGTGACTGCCGACTGGGCGGTGGCAAAACTGTATATTCCTGTGAATACGGCATTGCCTTTACAAGCACAGAAAGATATTCATCATACATAAACAACATCACTCTGGCAGGAAAAAGAGTGACACTGCCTATGAAGACAGGCAGCGTGGACTGTTTTGACAAATGTGCAGACGGCACACTGTACTTTATAGGTATGCGCGACAACAAGCTGCAGGAGCTGTACAGTTACAAAAACGGTGTGGAAGAACAGGTTACTTTCTTCAATGAAGAAGTGCTGGCAGACAAATCCACAGTTGTGCCGGAATATTTCACATACGAAAATGACGGTGTTGAACTGGACGGCTGGGTGCTGAAACCTGTTGACTTTGACGAAAACAAAAAATATCCTGCAATTTTTGATATTCACGGTGGTCCTAAAACTGTATTTGGCAACGTACTGTACCACGAAATGCAGGTATGGGCAAATATGGGATACTTTGTATTCTTTACAAACCCACGCGGCGGCGACGGCAGAGGCAACGAATTTGCAGATATACGCGGCAGATACGGCAAGGAAGATTACTCTGACCTGATGAAATTCACAGATGTGGTGCTGGAAAAATACCCGCAGATTGACACAGCAAAAGTTGGTGTGACAGGCGGCAGCTACGGCGGCTTTATGACAAACTGGATTATAGGCCATACAGACAGATTTGCCGCTGCAGCCAGCCAGAGAAGCATCTCCAACTGGGTGTCCATGGCATATATCAGCGATATAGGTTATTTCTTTGCAGAGGACCAGGTGGCCAGCACTCCGTGGACAGATATGGACCTGATGTGGGAACAGTCTCCGCTGAAATATGCAGACAAGGTAAAAACACCTACCCTGTTTATCCATTCTGATGAAGACTACCGCTGCCCTATCGCAGAGGGCTGGCAGATGTTCAGCGCACTGAAATATCACGGTGTTGAAAGCAGGCTGTGTATGTTCAAAGGCGAAAACCACGAACTGAGCCGCGGCGGCAAGCCACTGCACCGCCAGCGCAGATTGGATGAAATCACCAACTGGTTTGAAAAATATCTTAAATAATATCATCATTGCAAAGCAGGTGCTGACAGCTCCCTGTTTTTTTGTAATGATGTAAAATATTAAACATATATTTTTAGTCCTGAAATATAATAAATCGATAATTTTCCCCTTGATTATCGATTTAAATAAAAAGAAAATACAATTGTGATTAAAATTTGAAAGTTTTTATATTGACAAAGCCATAGCTGTTGTTTTACAATAATATGAGATATGACTACAGGAGGTCCGTATGCAGTACAGAGAGTTTGTTGACCGCATAGAGAACTGCCCGGTGATTGCCGCGGTGCACCGGCACCAGTTGGAGCGGGCGCTGAAATCCCCTGTGGAAATCATATTTTATCTGGATGCCAGTCTGCTGACCATAAAAGAGCATATACTGCAGGCACACGCTGCTGATAAGGCAGTGTTTGTGCATATAGACCTGGCTGACGGCATAGCAAAGGATAAAACAGCTGTGGAATTTCTGGCCGCCTGCGGTGTGGACGGTATTCTCAGCACACGCCCAGGTGTGATACGCCGGGCAAAGGAATGTGGCCTGCTGGCAGTGCAGAGATTTTTTGTACTGGACAGTCAGGGGGTAAACAGCATTTATGATATGCTGCGCACATCACAGCCCCACGTGATAGAGATTATGCCTGGGGTAATCACAAAAATAATAAATAAATTCCGGCAGGAAAATGTGCCTGTGATTGCAGGCGGTCTGCTGGAGACTAAATCAGAGGTCACAGCAGCTCTGGCAGGCGGTGCCAGCGGGGTATCCACCAGCAGGGAAGAACTGTGGTATCTGTAAAATTTAATATCCGCAAGAGATGTAGAGAAACGGGAAAAGAAGGACACATTTATGTGACCTCTTTTTCCGTTTTGTTTTTTGTCAATAATCAGTAATAACTGTGTAAATAAAAGGAGAATAAAATGGAAAGATTTGATATTCTGATTGCAGGTGCCGGTGTAACAGGCGGTATGATTGCAAGAGAACTGTCCCGATATCAGCTGTCTGTTTGTCTGCTGGACAAAGCAAATGACGTGGCTACAGGTGCCACAAAGGCAAACAGCGGTATCGTGCACGGAGGCTACGACCCTGAACCGGGCACACTGAAAGCACAGCTGAATGCAAGCGGCGTGGAAATGTTGTTTGAAGCAGCCGAAATGCTGAATGTACCACATAAGAGAAACGGCTCTATGGTCTGTGCCTTTTCCCGGGAAGAAAACCCAATCATTGATAAGTTGTACGAAAGAGGCCAGATTAACGGCATACCTGGACTGAAAGTGCTGACAGGTGACCAGGCAAGGGAAATTGAGCCAAATCTGTCACAGCAGATTACAAGAGTTCTGCACGTGACAAATGCAGGTATTGTATGCCCGTATGAACTGACAATTGCAGCTGTGGGCAACGCTATGGACAATGGCGTGGAACTGCTGAGAAATTTTGAAATCTGTGATGTGAAGAAAGATGAGGAAGGCTTTACAGCATATGCTGCAGACGGCAGACAGGTAAAAGGCATCTACTTTATCAATGCGGCCGGCTGTTTTGCCGATGATATTGCCGATATGGTGGGCGATAAGTTCTATCAGATTATTCCAAGAGCGGGCGAATATATGCTGCTGGATAAAGCAGAAGGCGGCAGAGTAAGCCACACAATCTTCCAGACTCCGAGCAAGGACGGCAAAGGTATTCTGGTAACACCTACAAACCACGGCAACCTGCTGACAGGCCCTACTGCTGCAGAGGTTGAAAACGGTGAAAGCACAGAGACAACAGGCAAATATCTGGAAATAGTACAGCGTCTTGGCAGCAAAAGCATTCCTTCTGTAAACTTCCGTCAGGTTATCACTTCCTTTACCGGCGTGCGTGCATCTGTGGCCGGCGGTGACTTTATCATACAGATGTCTGACAACGTGGACGGCTTTGTACACGTGGCAGGCATTGACTCCCCTGGTCTGACCTGCTGTGTGTCCATTGCAAGATATGTGGTAGATATTCTGAAGGACGCAGGTGTTGTGCTGACAGAAAAAGAAAACTGGGACGGCACAAGAGAAGATATGCACGCTTTCAGCAAAATGAGCATTGAAGAAAAGAATGCAGTTATTGCACAGAATCCAGCCTACGGCAAAATTATCTGCCGCTGTGAAACAGTGACAGAGGGCGAAATCATTGCAGCCATCACTAAAAATCCGGTTGCTCTGGATGTGGACGGTGTAAAACGCCGCACACGTTCCGGTATGGGCAGATGTCAGGGCGGTTTCTGTTCATCATATGTAATGAGACTGATTGCACAGCATACAGATATCGATATGACAGCAGTTACCAAAAACGGTGACGGTTCATATATGCTGACCGAAAAAATGTAAGGAGGAAACACAATGATTTATCATGATATAGTAATTGTGGGCGGTGGCCCTGCAGGTATGGCTGCTGCCATCTCCGCATATGACAACGGTGTAAAAGACGTGGTTATTCTGGACAGGGACGATGACCTGGGTGGCATCCTGCGCCAGTGCATACACAACGGTTTTGGTCTGCACAAGCTGGGCGAAGAACTGACAGGTCCGGAATATGCAGCTGTATATAAAGAAAAAGTGGAACAGCGCGGCATCACAGTGTACAAAAACACAATGGTACTGGATGTGACACAGGACAAGGTGGTTACAGCCACAAACAGAGATGGCATTATGCAGATACAGGCAAAGGCTGTTGTGCTGGCTATGGGTTGTCGTGAAAGAAGCCGCGGTGCGCTGAACACTCCGGGCACAAGACCTGCCGGCGTATACTCTGCAGGCACAGCACAGAAGCTGATAAACTGCGAAGGCTATATGGTGGGCAAAAAAGTGGTTATCCTGGGCAGCGGTGACATCGGATTGATTATGGCGCGCCGTATGTCACTGGAGGGCGCAAAGGTGGAGGCAGTATGTGAAATTATGCCTTATTCCGGCGGTCTGACAAGAAACATTGTACAGTGTCTGGAAGACTATGATATTCCGCTTTATCTGTCCACAACTGTTGCAGAAATCCACGGTAAAAAACGTCTGGAAGGCGTGACAATTGCACAGGTGGATGAAAACAGAAATGTAATCGAAGAAACAAAACGCTATATTGAATGTGACACACTGCTGCTGTCTGTAGGTCTGATTCCTGAAAACGAACTGACAGTACAGGCAGGTATTGCAATGGACAGAATAACAAGCGGTGCTCTGGTGGACGAAAACTGCGCCACACAGTCTGAAGGTATTTTTGCCTGTGGCAACGTGCTGCACGTACACGACCTGGTGGACTATGTTTCTGACGAAGCAGAACGCGCAGGCAAAGGTGCTGCAGAATATGTAAAAAACGGCAGCAACCCATCTGAATATATCGCAGTAAAGGCTGTAGGCGGTGTGCGCTATGTGCTGCCACAGCATATCCATACACAGCCATTGGAAGAAGTTTCCTTGTTTATGCGTGTAAGCCAGCCATTCGGAAAAGTGCGCCTGACAGCAAAATGCGGTGACAAAGTTCTGGCATCTGCAGTAAGACTTAAAGCTACGCCTGGTGAGATGGAAAAACTGGTTATACAAACAGATAAATTTGCAGACATCACAGGTGACATCACAGTCACTCTGGAAGAAATGTAAGGAGGAACAGAAATGGAAAGAAAGCTTACATGTATCATCTGCCCAAGAGGCTGCCAGCTGACTGTTTCCGGTGAAAAAGATAATCTGACAGTTACAGGTTATGCCTGTCCCAGAGGTCAGGTTTACGGTGTGAACGAAGTATCAAACCCTGTACGCACAATCACATCAATTGTGAGAGTAAGCAACAAGCAGGACTGTATGGTAAGTGTAAAAACTGCTGAACCTGTACCAAAGGACAAAATTTTTGAAATAATGGCTATAATCCGCAACACAACTGTTACAGCACCTGTAAAAATCGGTGATGTTATCATTGACAATATCTGCGGCACACAGGTGGTGGCAACCAAAAATATTGACTGATTGCCAATGTCATTCAGATAAGAAAAATATGTCATT
>CAZYSS010000031.1:0-20880 GCA_964649845.1 uncultured Oscillospiraceae bacterium | reverse complement strand
GATAACTTCGTCTGTAACAAGACATGGTTCGCTGAATTTTTCAGCGCCCTGAACGATACGGTGACCGATAGCGTCGATTTCGGATTTGCTTTCGATAACTTTGCCTTCGCCAACTGTCATCATTTCAACAACTTTGTTGAATGCTTCTTTATGTGTTGGGAAGTCAACTTCTACTTTCCATTCGCCGCCGTTTGCTTTATGTGTGATGAATGAACCGTCGATGCCAATTCTTTCACAGTTACCTTTACAGATAACGCTTTCATCTGTCATATCAATCAGCTGATATTTCAGTGAACTGGAACCACAGTTAATAACTAAGATTTTCATTGGTGTGTCCTCCAAATTAATTTTTATTGTTTATTCAACATTTTTATTATATAATACCATTGAGAAATTTTCAAGATTAAAGGAGAATTTTATGTCTAAATCTGTGGGAATTGTGGCTGAATATAACCCATTTCATACCGGGCACAGGTATCAGATTGACTTTCTGAAAGATAAGGGATATGAAAATATAATCATTGCAATGAGCGGCAGCTGTGTGCAGCGCGGCACTCCTGCCCTGCTGGCAAAACACGACAGAGCAAAAATGGCACTGGAAAACGGTGCCAGCCTGGTGTGTGAAATTCCATACCCTTTTTCCAGCCGCAGTGCAGAAGGCTATGGTATGGCCGGTATGCAGACACTGAAAGCCATGGGGGTAGATGCTGTGTGCTTTGGCAGCGAATGCGGTGACTCTTCCCTGCTGGCAGATATTGCAGACTACCTGCTGACAGATGAATATGAAAATTCCCTGAAAAATTATCTTGAACAGAAAATAGCTTTCCCATCTGCAAGGGAAAAAGCTATTATTGATAAATTCGGTCTGGATAAAAATGTGGTAAGTGCATCAAATGACATTCTGGCAATTGAATATATAAAAGCCTGCAGAAACCTGGGCTGGCAGCCGGAGATAATTGCACTGAAAAGAAAAGGCGCAGACTATCACAGCACAGGCGAAAAAGACGGTATTTCTTCTGCCAGCGGCATAAGAAAAATGATAAATGAGTACCGATTTGATTCGGTAATGAATTACATTCCTGCTGAAAGCGCACAGACAATGCAGCAACAGCTGGACAGAGGAAACTATTTTACAGCCGACAGCAGCTGGGAAAAGGCAGTTTTATACAGATTGAGACAGCTGACTGCACAGGATTTTGAAAAGCTGCCGGACTGCAACACTGAACTGGCAAACAGTTTTGAGAAAGCCGCTGCCATAAGCAGCAGTTTTGAAATGCTGTATGACAACCTGCCTACAAAACGCTATACAAGGGCAAGGCTGAACAGGATTGTTCTGGCTGCATTTCTTGATGTAAAAAATGATATGCCGCAGGATATACAATATATCCGTATTCTGGGTATGAGCCAACAGGGTGAAAAATACCTGAAAACAGCAAGCAGAAACTGTCCGCTGCCGATTTCTCATTCTGCAAAAATATTGAGTGAAAAGAGCGAGGAATGCAGAAAAATTGTAATGGCTGAAAGCCGCGCCTGTGATGCACAGGCAACATTCTGTAAATTCAGCGGCGAACCAAGACAGGATTTTACAAGGAAGATTATCAAAGTATAAATATCATCAACGGGCGGTTAATAACCGCCCCTACGTGTATTTCCACATATATCAAAAGCACCCGATTGGGTGCTTTGTTATATCAATCTTTCTTTTTTCTGAATACCAACAGTTTTGACAGGATGTAGTTGCCCACTGTAACCAGAACCTGTGAAACAAATGTAGCAATAACGTCCCAGATGCCCATTTGGGTAACCATGGCCCACATTACAAACATATCAAGAAACAGTGTAGCAACACGGGAGGATGTGAACTGTGTAAATTCTTTGAGAATGTCTTTTCTTTTGCTTTTGAAAACAAAAATTTTGTTTGTAACATATGCAAAAAGAACACCTGAAACCCATTTGATAATATTTGCTATCTGCAGTTCAAAAGGATTATTAGGGTCAAGGAATGTACGTGTGCTGGCAAAATAGAAAATCAGGCTGAAGATTGTGGTGCACACACCGACAATCAGATAGTTTATGATTTCTTCGTGTTTTTTATAAATTGTCCATAATTTTTTCATTATATGTAAAACCTCGTAAAGTCTGGAATAACATTATTATTTTACAGTTTATCACATAATTAGTCAATAAATTAAAAGGCACCATACGGTGCCTTTGGGAGACTGTTACAGTTCTTCGATAACTGTGGCATCTTCAACATTTTTAATAACGCTGTTGATGCCGTTTTTGCAGTTTGCTTTTGTTGTGTAAGCTTCTGATACTGCGATAACTTCACCGTTTTTAGCTTTGAGACGGAAACGGAACTGTTCTGATTTGTCTTTGTACAGTTCAAATTTAGGATGTTTCTGTTCTTCAAAATTAACAACTGTCTGGTCTTCTACATTTGCAACTGCAGCATTTCTGATTACAGACTGAACACCATTCTGGCAAGTTTCCAGTTCTTTATAAACTTCACCTGTGGCAATTGTCTGTCCATTTGCAGCTTTCAGATGGAAATTATAGCCTGTGTTTGTTTTTTTGATAATAAATTTGCCCATGGTAAATCTCCTTTAAGTTATTTTATTGTAAGGCTGTAAAGATAAAGTAGCTGACATCCAATTACTATGACACTTAAGAAAAGCGGCACATCAGAATAAAAAGCAGATGCCAATGGATATTTTTCACGATGCTTCATACCTAATCTGGCGCATACAATAAGCGCTGAAGGACTGAGCAACAAAGATATGGTTGCCGCTTTCATCGCCAGTATAGCCCACTCTGCGTCTGCTACCCGGGGATTTTTCATAATGTACGCTGCAAGCCCCATAATGCAGGCTGTAACCGTAGAGTAAAGCATAGGAATAATAAAACCTGGTGCAAAAAGACTGATTTTATTCTTCGTATTTTTATTCTTTTCCTGTTTCATAATGTCTTCCTTACAATTGATTATTAAAATTATAATAACTCATTTATCAGCTTTTGTAAAGAAAAATCAAAAAATGATATAAAAAGCAAATTGTAAAACAGTCTATTGACTATTGGAATTTAAAGTAGTAAAATTTATTTTGTTAAAATATTAATATTTCTATCGGGATGTGGCTCAGTTTGGTACGGCTATCGCAATAGTTGTCCGGCGAGCAACCGAGCAAAGCGAGGCTCTTGGTGAGCCGGAGAGCACGCAGTGCGGTTTCCCCTGCTTGATATTTGCAACAAATCAAAATTTAATATTTCTATCGGGATGTGGCTCAGTTTGGTAGAGCACTGCGTTCGGGACGCAGGGGTCGCGTGTTCGAATCACGTCATCCCGACCATATGATAACAACCCGCTTTCAGCGGGTTATGTTTTTTCACTTATATGTAAAAATAAAACCGTGCATCACTGCACGGCTTTATTTTTTGGTTTGATTTGATTGATTTTGATTTGATTTGAGGAGTTGGTCGGTCTATGCTACTGCTGCACAGGCAGCGGAAAGCCGCTGGACTGAAAGCTGTGACATAAAGGCGCAGACAGCATCATTTATATCAGTGCCCTGTGTAAACAGTTTGCTGAAATGAGTGTGGAGAACATCAAAATAATTTGAATATTCTTCCGCCAGCTGCAAGCCTGCTCGGGTAAAGTTTACTTTGCCGTAATGAGGTTTTGTGATGATTTCCATTCCCCGCAGTGTCTTAATCATGGCATGAACACTTGGGCGTGAAACAGATAAGATGTTGGCTATGTCTGCACATTTTACAAACGGATGTGACTTATACAGCTGATGAATAACCAGAATATATCTGATATTTGTAGCTGAAAGATTTAAATCAAATTTTTCCACATTACACTGCATTACTTATACCGGCTTATAAACTCCTTTCCTTTTGACTGACCAATGTGCTTTTCAATGGTTAGCTGTAGCTAACTGTAAATATAATAACATCTTTTTCCATCGATGTCAACATAAATTTTAAATAAATTTCAACCGATAAAAATATTAGTGTAATCTAACAATTTCCTATATTGAAATATTTTTCTTTATATGTTAAAATATGTAAAGTAACTTTCGGAGGTATATTTATGAAAATTCAGGAATCAGGCGAAATGTATCTGGAAGCTATTCTTGTGCTGAGAAAAGAGAATCCACAGGTGCGCGCTATTGATATAGCAAACTACACCGGTTACTCAAAACCAAGTGTAAGCCGTGCACTGGGTATTCTGAAAAAAGGCGAATTTATCACAGTTGATGATAATGGTTTTATCTCATTTACCGATATGGGTGAAGCTCATGCACTGTCCATCAAAGAAAGACACGATGTGCTGACAAAGGTTTTTGTGGCACTGGGTGTAAATGAAGAAACAGCTGCTGAAGACGCCTGTAAGATTGAGCACGTTATCAGTGACGAAACATTCAACGCCATTAAAAAAAAGTTTAATATAGAGTAGATTAAAGACCGGTCAGACCGGTCTTTTATATTTATATGATATATATTATTGTATCAATATAAAATTTCTTTTCATATGATAGCTTTGAAAAGTAAAATTTTCAAAGTTTATGAAAGGAGATTATTATGAAAAATAATTCCATGTACATAACTCTTGCAGCTGTAATAGCATTTATTGCTGCAGCTGCATATGCTATACTGTTCTACTTTGGCATACTTCCACCGGTGACAGTGTTTGCTGCAACCGGTATCGCAATTTCTTTGATAGTGCTGGTACTGCTGACACTGGCAAGATTTTTGCAGAGAAGCAATAACAGCAACAAACTGCACAATTCGTTTGCTGAATATGGCAGGGCAGTAATATTTGCTGCAGTTGTATGCCTGTGTGTATCTGTGCTAGCTCTGACAATACCTGCAGCAATCAGCGTACTGTATACCACAATACTGCTCCTGATGGTTTTCTTCTGGAAGTTTCTGGTTATCACCTGGGGATTGCTGCTGTGCGGCACAATGCCTACAAATAATGACCATTGCTGCCACATTCACAATGAACAATGCAACGATACAGACACAACAAGTAACAATTCAGTCTGCGGATACTGCAACAGCAACAAATACAATTATTAAACAAAATAAAAGTCCACTCATCATAGTGGACTTTTTTACTTTTTGTCAGATTACAACCGCTGTGCCGCTGGCAGTAACCATAATCATATTGCCTTGTCCAAGCACTTCGTAGTCAACGTCAACGCCTACCACAGCATTTGCGCCCATCTGTATAGCACGTTGCTGCATTTCATTCAATGCATTGGCGCGGGCTGTAGTCAGTTCGTCTTCATAACTGGAAGAACGGCCGCCAAAAATATTTGTAAGGCCTGCGGCAAAATCACGTACAAAATCTATGCCGGAAACCACTTCACCGAATACAATACCTTTATACTCTCTGATTGGTCTGCCCTCTATGGTTGGAGTTGTAGTAATAATCATAGTTTTACCCCTTTATCTGTGATGATTGAGAAAATGTTCTATTGCGCCGAGGAGAACTTTTTTGTCATTATCAAAGCTGACATATTCCACGGCACTGTTCATATCTACCCATTTTACCTGGCTGATTTCACTTTCCTGGGCAACAGCGGCAGAATTGCCATCTGCTATAGCCACAAAATAAACCACATCTTTTATCACATCTTTTTTAGGACTGTATGTAACAACCTGGCGATATGCGGTGTCCAATTTAACATTCAGGCCTGTTTCCTCCAGAATCTCGCGCAATGCTGTCTGTTCTTCTGTTTCGTCATTTTCTACGTGGCCTTTAGGAAAAGCCCAATGTCCGCCGTTCAGATGGCGGATAAGCAAAATCTGTGGCTTGTAGTCTTTTTTGCGGAAAATCACTGCACCGCAGGATTTTTCAATTTTCATTTCAGACACCGTCCTTTTTATGTGTGATGTAGGTTAAATTCAAAAAGTCATTTTTTCCATTCTGTCAAAGGCTTCTTTCAGCTTGTCAACGCCAAGAGTGCAGGAAATGCGGATATGATATTCCCCGCTTTCGCCAAAGGCACGGCCAGGAATAACGCGCACGTGGCATTCTTCCATAAGCTTTTTGGAAAACTGTGAACTGGTAAGACCGGTTTTTTTGATTGATGGGAAAATGTAGAAACTGCCGCTTACAGGCAATACATCCACCCACGGGATTGCTGCAAGGCGTTTATGTGCATATTCCACCCTTTCGCGGAAAACATTTACAACGTCATCTTCAAATTCTTCAAAATGATGCAGACCATGCAATGCGGCGCGCTGTGAGATGGATGGCGCTGTATAAACCACATTTTCGTTGATAGTCTGGATTACACGGATAATGTAATCAGGTGCAATAATATTGCCCACACGGAAACCTGTCATAATAAAGTTTTTGGAAAAACTGTTGATAGTAATTGTGCGGTCTTTCATTCCTGGAAAAGAGCAGATAGGCACAAATTTTTCTTCTGTGAAAGTAAATGATGTGTAAATATCATCAGCTACCACAACAAGGTCGTGTTTATGGGCAAATTCTGACAGTTGTGCCAGTGTGTGGCGTGTGTAGCAGATGCCTGTAGGATTATTTGGTGTATTGATGATAATAGCTTTTGTCCTGTCTGTAACCGCTGCTTCCAGATTGTCAAAATCAATCTGGAAATTGTTTTCCATACTTGTTTTTACAAATACAGGTACACCGCCTGCCATTTTTACCTGGTCCGGATATGGGAAGAAGTATGGTTCAATGATGATAACTTCATCTCCTGCATCCAAAATAGCCTGCATTGTGATATACATAGCCACACTGCCTGCTGTGGAAACAAAAACTTCTTCGTCCTTTACATCCATACCATATCTGTTCCTGTAAAAATCACAGATTGCGGTACGCAGTTCAGGGTATCCGCGTGATGCTGTGTATTTTGTATGGCCAGCACAGGCATCCTTGAATGCCCGGTCAATAATCAACTGCGGTGTGTTGATGTCCGGATCTCCGATTGACAGATTAATAAGGTCATCGTATTCCACAGACACATCACCGCTGGTTTCAGCATTGATAGCGCTGTTTCTGTATTTTGAGGAAAGGTATTTATATTCCATAATGTAGCCTCTTTATTAGTTATTTTCCAGTTTTTCGCCCAGGATTGCCCATTCTTCGAACAGGGCTTCCAGCTGATTGTTTGCTTTTTCCAGTTTCTGCCACAGTTCATTCATCTTTGCAGGGTCTGTGGTGATGTCAGGATTCTGCATATCCCGGTTATATCCGTCTATTTCTTCCTGCAGGCGCTCAATGTCTCTTTCACATTCGCGCATACGCAGACGGTCAGCCGCTGCCTGGCGGCGGGCTTCTTTTTGGTTTGCCACCACATTGTTGGTTTTGTCAGCTTTTTCTTTTGGCTGTGACTGTTTTGTATTGAAGCCTTCTGACTTGTGCTTTGCCATAAAGTCTTCAAAATTCCGGTAGAACACACCTTTGCCACCTTCAATGTTCATAATAGGACAATCCAGCTGCTGCATCAGGAAACGGTCGTGGGTAACAACCAGAATAGTGCCTTCATATTTTGAAAGTGCCTCTGTAACAGCCCGGCGCATATAGATGTCCAGGTGGTTGGTAGGTTCGTCCAGGAACATAATGTTGGCGCGGTCAAGGCTCATTTCGCAGAAACGGAGTCTGGCTCTTTCGCCACCGGAGAGAGTGTGACATTCTTTGAAAACATCTTCTCCCCTGTAACCGAAACGTGCAAGATAACTGCGCACTTCCAACTGTGTCCATTTTGGACGGAGGGCCCAGATGGTATCTATTACTGTGGAACTGCCCACAGTGATATGCTGGTCAAATGTGGCAGGCACTGCCCCCTGTCCCAGTCTTATTCTGCCCTCTTTCGGGCGGATTTTGCCTGTGATTGTATTGATAAGGGTGGTTTTACCGCTGCCGTTGGCACCTGCGATAATAAGGCGCTGTCCACGGCGGATAACGGCGTTCAGATCCTGTATCAGTATTCTGTTGCCTGTGGCAACTGTTAGATTCTCTATTGTAAGTATTTCATCATATGGCTTTACATCAAAGTCAAATGTGAATTTCAGCGGCACGCGCAGTGGCTTTGGCTTTTCGGTGATTTCCATTTTTTCCAGCTGTTTGCGGCGGCTCTGTGCCATTTTTGTGGTGGATGCACGCACAAGATTGCGGTCTACATAGTCCTGCAGTTTGGCAGCCTTTTCCATATCGGCCTCATACTGGCGTTGCTGTACCTTTAATTTTTCCTGTTTCTGTACATCAAAGGCAGAATAATTGCCTTTGAATTCTGTAAGCAGGGTATCTTCAACTTCCCAGATTTTTTTAACAACTTTATCAAGGAAAAATCTGTCATGACTGACAGCAATAATAGCACCTTTGTAGCTGATAAGATAATCTTCCAGCCAAACAAGGGTGTCAAAGTCAAGGTGGTTGGTAGGTTCGTCAAGAATAAGGATATCAGGGTTTTCCAGCAGCAGTTTTGCAAGATTCAGTCTTGTGCGCTCACCGCCTGAAAGGACTTTTACCTGTTTTGTGTATTCATCTTCCTTAAAGCCCATACCGCCCAGCATCTTTTTGATGAGAAAATCGGTATTGTAGCCGTCTTTTGAGTATATTAAGTTCTGTAAACTGTGGTGACGCTCTATAAGGGCAGCATCGTCCGGTGTAAAAGTCAACTGCTTTTCAATCTCTGCACATTCCTGAATCGCATCATAAACAGGCTGATAAACAGTCTGCATTTCCTGATATATGGTGTTTTCAAGATTCAGGCCATCCATCTGTTTCAGATAGCCTACAGTTGCATTGTCATCAAAGATGATATCACCTTCATCGTTTTCGAGAACGCCCATAAGGAGATTCAGCAGTGTGGTTTTGCCTGCACCGTTTTCACCGATGATACCTATGCGGTCACCTTCGTTTACAACTGCATTGATTTTCTGCAGAATAACATCTATACCCCAGCTTTTCCCCACATTTTCCAGTGTTATAAGCATGGTTCCTCCTTGCAGATAAATTCCAATTTTGCTCTTGTTAGCTTTACCACATCGTCCAGACCTACCTGTACCTGCTTGCCTATTTTGCCGGCAGAAAAAATAATGGAATCAAAGTTTTCCCGGGATTTGTCTATATATGTGGGAAACAGTTTTTTCATACCGATAGGGCTGCAGCCACCTTTGATATAGCCTGTGGTTGCCAGCAGGTCTTTCTGGTGGAGCATTTCCACATATTTCTGTCCGCTGGCTTTTGCAGCTTTTTTCAGGTCCAGTTCCTGTGCGACAGGCACCACAAATACGTGAATGCCCTTGCTGCCTGTGGTTACCAGTGTTTTAAACACCTGTTCCGCCGGTTTGTTTATATAACCAGCCACTGTTACGCCGTCTGAAAAGCCGTCTGCAGGATATTCATAACTCCGGTGAGGTATTTTTTTCTGGTCAAGGAATTTTTCTACTATTGTTTTTTGTACTTTCATATCTGTTAAATTTTTGAAAGAGTCCAGTTTTTCAGTTCTTCATAAACCTGGTCTCTGTTTGTTTCGTTCAGCATTTCGTGACGGCCGCCGTCATAGATTTTTACTGTAACATCTGTGCAGCCTGCTTTTTTATAGCCGTCAAACACCTGCATAACACCTGTGCCGTAACCGCCCACAGGGTCCATTGAGCCTGAGAAAATATATACAGGCATATCTTTTGGTGTGCCGGCAAAGGTGGCATCGTCATTTGACAGGGATATGATTTTCAGCAGGGTTTCAAAGCCGTTGAGAGTGAAAACAAACTGGCAGTATTTGTCTGCCACATACTGTTCCACAATTTTTTCATCTCTTGTAATCCAGTCGCTCTTTGTTTTTGGATTTTCAATTTTTTCAAGATATGCACCAAACAGCATACTGTTGATTTTTTCACTGCGGTGGGTATCACCTTTCAGTTTTGCCATAGCTTTCACGGCTACAAGTCCTGCACCTGCGGCTTTGTTAGGGCCTGCAGTACCTGAAATTATAATGGCATCAACAGCATCACTGTATTTTGCAGCAAAAGCACGGGCATAGAATGAACCCATACTGTGACCCAACAGGAACAGTTTCAGGTCCGGATTTTCTTTTTTAGCCAGCTTTGCAGTGCGCAGAAGGTCATTCAGCACGTGGATATGACCGTTTTCAGGAGCGAAATATCCCAGCTGGTCATCACTGTCCACACTGTGCTTATGGCCGATGTGGTCATGCATATAAACCACAAAACCTTCCTGTGCCATATATTCCATAAAGTCAATATAGCGGTCATAATGTTCTACCATGCCGTGGGAAATCTGCAGTGCACCGATGTAAGGTCCTTCTTCTTTGCAGATTTTTATACCACGGACTGTATTCATGCCATTGGAAGACGGGAAAGAAAACTCATTTTTTAATATTTTCATAGTTATCTCCAAGAATAATCATTTTAAGCTGTGTGAAATCAAGGGCTATGTGTGTTGGTCTGATATTTGTGGTATTATCCACATTGTCAAAATTCACCCAACAGGTGTCGAGACCGGCATTGATGCCGCCTTTTATATCTGACTGCAGGTTATCACCTACCACCAGTACTTTTTTGGTGTTTTCTATACCAAGTGTTTTCAATGCGTTCTGGAATATGCGTTTGTCAGGTTTGTTGTATCCCACTTTTTCGCTGGTGAAAACCCCGTCTGCAAAATCGATTACACGGCTGAGTTTAAGGCGGTTCTGCTGAACTGAATCTATGCCGTTTGTAACAATGGCGATAGTGGCATAGTCTTCAATATCTTCCAGAAATTCCATTGCGCCATCCAGCAGGATTGCACTGTTTTTAAGATAGTTTACATAGTCGCGGTTCATCTGGTCACCTGTAACCCCTGTGAGGGCAAACTTTTCAACAACTTTTGCAAAGCGGTTGCGCTCTATGTCTTTTTTCTTGATTTTACCTTTTTCGAATTCTCTCCAGAGTCTTTCGTTCTCTTTGTGATAGAAGTCTATGTTTTCTTCTGTGGCAGGAATATTGTATTTGTGATACACCTTTGTGATAGCAATTTTTTCGCTCTGATTGAACGAAACCAATGTTTCATCAAAATCCAGAAGCACGCAATTGTAAGCCATAATGCACCTCTCCGCATAGTTATCCATATTAATATAAATATTATATACCATATTCAAAAAGAAATAAAGGCTTTATTATACAAAAAACGACAATCCCAATATGTATAAATTGCTTGATTATAAAGATTTTTTTACCATTTCATAACCCAGGATACAATTATTTACTATTGTGATAATGTGAATATGGGATTATAATTAATTTATAAACAGTTTGATGCGAACTATTAACCATAAACAAAGCCCCGGTATGTGCACTGCCGGGGCTGGTTTATTTCTATATAATTATTTATTTTAAATGCAAAATTGCCTCTCTCTTGCGAGGGAGGCAAAATATTTTTAGTGGTGGAACAGACGGATGCCTGTAAATGCCATTGTAATGCCGTGTTTGTTGCAGGTTTCGATAACGTGGTCATCCCTTACAGAGCCGCCAGGCTGTGCGATATATCTGACGCCTGTTTTATGGGCGCGCTCAATATTGTCGCCAAATGGGAAGAACGCATCAGAGCCGAGTGCAACATCAGTCAGCTTATCAAGCCATGCACGCTGTTCTTCTTTTGTAAACACATCAGGTTTAACTCTGAACTTTGTCTGCCATACACCTTCTGCCAGAACATCATCGTGTTCATCAGAAATATAAACATCTATGGCGTTGTCTCTGTCTGCACGGCTGATGCCGTCAACAAACTGGAGATTAAGCACTTTTTCGTGCTGACGCAGCCACCAGATATCTGCTTTCTGGCCTGCAAGACGTGTACAGTGAATACGGGACTGCTGACCTGCACCGATACCGATTGCCTGACCGCCTTTCACATAGCAAACAGAGTTGGACTGTGTATATTTAAGGGTAATCATAGCCACGGCCAGGTCTATTTTTGCTGACTCAGGCATATCCTTTGATTCTGTAACAATATTTGTAAAAGAATCCTTGTTGATGTCCAGTTCATTTCTGCCCTGTTCAAATGTGATACCGAAAACATCTTTTGTTTCCTTTGGCGCAGGAACATAATTTTCATCTATCTGAACTATGTTGTAATTGCCTTTTTTCTTTTTCTTCAGCACTTCAAGCGCTTCATCAGTATAGCCTGGGGCGATAATGCCGTCTGAAACTTCGCGGGCGATGATTTTTGCTGTCTGTACATCACAGATATCAGACAGAGCAATATAGTCGCCGAAAGAGGACATTCTGTCTGCACCGCGGGCACGGGCATAGGCAGAAGAAAGGGCTGTCATTTCCATACCTTCCACAAAGTAAATCTTCTTTTCCACATCTGTAAGCGGCAGACCAACCGCTGCACCTGCAGGTGAAACATGTTTGAAAGATGTGGCTGCAGGCAGACCTGTGGCTCTTTTAAGTTCTTTTACCAGCTGCCAGCCGTTGAGGGCATCCAGCAGGTTAATATAGCCGGGTTTGCCGTTAAGCACTGTGATAGGCAGTTCGCCCTCTTTCATAAAAACACGTGATGGCTTCTGATTCGGATTACAGCCATATTTCAGTTCCATTTCTTTCATATCAGTTCTCCCCCTATTTATTTTTATTTACAATTCTTGTCTGTACAGTTTTGTCAACAAGAGAAATATATCTTACAAAAAGTGACACTTTGTTTTCAGGGTTAAGAGCATCCCATATTGTTTGTGTGAATGTGTCAATATCGCCGCCTACATCAAAAGCTTTTGGTTCACCCTCAAAGGAAGGAATGGGTGTGCCGTCCTGTTTATAGGTGTGGATTATTCTGCCCTGACCTGTAACAGGCTGTGAATATTCATAAAAAAAGCGCAGACACTGGTTTTCATTGCCATTGTCACTTTTCAGAATGGACAGCTTGAATGTATTGTCCGGATAGATAATGCCTGAAATACGCGGCGTCCAGTTAGGACCGTCAGGCTCAAATTCTCTTGTGTGCAAGGCATCTTCAAAAGTCTTGCCATCGCTGATAAAGTCATAGATGGTATCTGTCTGGTCACCGTTTGTAACAATGGTAGTGTCTCCCAGCACACGTACAGGGGCATATATGATAAGTGAAGGGTCTTTCAGCTTGCTTTCATCAAAAGCTTTGGTACGGATACCGCCGTCACATTCAAAGAATATTCTGTTGCGGCTGTTTTCACTTCGGCCCATAATAAAATACGCAATTACCATATCGGTTTCTGTTTTGCCGATAAGTATGCCACGGCCTGGATAGGAGTTGTTTTCAAGATAGGCTTTAAGATTTTCCATCGCTTTTTCTCTCTTTCACTTATAATTTATAGTTCCGTTTTACATCTTTCGCAGAATTGGTTTTTACCTATAATATATCCTTTGTAAAAAATTGAGTATAAAACACAAAAGCCTTTGTGAAAACACAAAGGATATGATTATTTCTATAATTAAATCTTATCAAAGAAAGCTGTATTTTACAAGTGAAAATACAATAAAATTATTGTCAGGCAGATGAAAAAGTGTTATATTTTTTGTGTGATATAATTTATGTGGAGGCTGATTATGATAAAGATATATACCGGCAAAACAAAAGATGTATTCCGGCTGGAAAACGGCCACTATCTGCTGGCATTCAAGGACACTGTGACAGGAGAAAACGGCGTATTTGACCCTGGTGCAAACACAGTAGGGCTGGAAATTGACGGAATTGGCAAACAGAATCTGCAGATGAGCAAGATTTTCTTTGAAATTCTGCAGGAAAAGGGTATAAAAACCCATTATGTATCAATCGACCCTGACAAAGGCACTATGGAGGTACTGCCTGCCAGAAACTTTGGTCACGGGCTGGAAGTTATCTGCCGTCTACGCGCTGTAGGTTCTTTTATCAGAAGATACGGCGATTATATTGAATCGGGCACTCCGCTGGATTACTATGTGGAAATGACATTTAAAAATGACGAAAAAGGTGACCCTCTGGTAACCAAAGAAGGGCTGATTGCTCTGGGTGTTATGACAGATGAGCAGTATGAATCCACAAAGAAACAGACACAGGAAATAACCAGAATTGTGGCTGAAGAATTCAGCAAAAAAGGGCTGGAGTTATACGACATCAAATTTGAATTTGGCTATAACGAAGAACTGGGTCAGGTTATACTGATAGACGAAATTGCCTCTGGCAATATGCGTGTGTACAAGGATGGCAAATACGTGGACCCTGTAACACTTTCAGAAATATTTCTTGGGAAATAAATAAAATCCATATAAAAACAGTGTCATTCCGGGATAAACCCGGAATGACATTTTTATTCTTTTATAGCAGTTCGAATCATCAATACAAAAAAGCTGGTTACAATTACAGGCACAACCAAGCTGGAAAGCGGAAAGGCCAGATAATTATTTGGGGAGAAAATCATACCTGCCAGCAGAGGCAGCCACAGGATTTTCACATATGCAAACAGTATTGCATAATCCGCCAGGGTCATACTGCCCATAGTCTGCCATATAAGCAGATTTTCTGCCGCACCTGACAGTGATACGGCTATGGCAACAGCAAAGCTGAAAAGCAGATAAAGCGCCAGTATTTTTGCAATTCGTTTTATAATTTCCAGTATGAATTTCATTATTGACCTCTGACATTCTGATATTGTTTTTATTGTATGTCAACCGTTTATTGTTGTAAATATTGTTTATGATTGTTTATGGTAATTTTAAGAAATAATTAAGAAATGAATTACAGCCCCGCCATTTCTGGCAGGGCTGTGTCTTTATATATTATAATACACTATTTTATTGCCGTTGGTGGTGATTACCTCATACCCGGGAGAAGCTATGCTATCAGCCTGATGAGGCTGCCACAGCACATTCAAGGCAATATACAGGCTGAAAAGACCATACAGAATAATGGAAATAAAAACAGCTGTGAAAATTATAAAACTTTTGTTTTTCATAATATCGCCTTATTCCAAACTGATACCATTTTTCAGCAGATTTTCATGGTAATCTAATACATCAGCAATGTTTTTCATAAACAGGAATGTATCGTCATAGCTGTTTAAACCTATTGTAATGGACTGCGTTTCATCAATAAGGAAATCCACTCTGTATGCTTTGCCATCAGTACCATAACTGCCGGTCTCTGCAAAATATGCTTTCAGATTTTTATAACCCATACCATATGCAATTTCTTTTGCATATTCTACAGGATTTCCGACAAGCAAAGTCTGTACTCCTTTATCATAATTTTCGGCCAAAGTGTATCGCAGGCTTATTACTTCTTTTGTTATTGCATCGATATTGTAGTAATAGGATTTTTTTGTACGTGATTTATTTTCAAATTTTTCTTCGTAAAAACCTGTGTACACAGGGCCGACAACAGTTATTTCACCATTATCGCCCATGATTTCCCTATTCCCCGGATATACAACAAAAGTCAGATTGCGGAAATTTTCAGTAGGGTTGATTATTTCCATAGCTGTGCCACCTATAACCGCTGCTTCGTCATAAGAAATCATTTCATCTGCAACCGGAATTACTTGTGGCGGATTCTGATAAAAATTGCTATGTTGTGGCCCCATTTCCAGATATTCATCCATTGTGATATATGGGAAAGCACCCATATCACTTATCTGATAAATATCCCGGTTGGTATCAAGTGTATTGCTTATTTCTTTTTCACTTGACCAGCCTGCTTCAAACATCAGTGAACAGCTGTATATACCTACCAGAACAACGGTAATAAAAACTGTGGTAAGCAAAATTATTTTTTTGTTTTTCATATAGCTCACCGCCTTAATACTTTTCAAATGACCTTAAATAATATGGCGAAACCACCTGAGATACTCTTGAATTATAACTTATCAGCTGGTTGTTATTTCCTTTTTCAAAAGACATACAACTCAATGAATCTGCTGTTTCTACATAAGCCATATAACAACTGTCAGTTTCCTCAATACTATATCGGTTGATTGATTTACCAGGGTCACACAAATCAAGTATATTTTCAACATCTGATAACAGCCGTTCTTTTAAAGGCGATGGAACTCCCCTGTAATCTATAATACTTTCAGCAGTGAATCCAGTGTCAACTTCTTCGTCATCGCGATAATCATGAACATATATATCCCATACTTTTCCTGTCTGTGCATCAATATACACTGATATCTCAATATGTTCTTCATTAAAAGGAGCAGTAGATGTAAGGACCTCCTCATAGTAAACTATAAAATAACATTCATAAACATCTAACATTTCAACACATAGTTCTTCTGCTTCTTCTATTAAATCTGTGTACTTATATACACTCTTTTTCATAGGTATTCTTTCAACAAACGCAACATTATTTTGATGGTCTGTAAATCCTATTGCATATTTTATTGTCTCACCAGCAATATTAGCTGCCTGCTGATATGTAATAGTGACAGGCGTATCGTTTATACCGCTTTTTTGTATATATTCTTCAACGTTTTCGATATGATTTTCAATGATAATATCCAAAGGGTATTCTATGTCTGTCCTATCTTCTTTAAAAAGTGCGATGTTTGTATACTTGTAATCAAAGATACCATCATTATTCTCTACTATCTCTGCATCCAGACTGTTATCTATTGTATTTTCATTTTGCCAGCCGTTTTCAAATACTTTTGATAAACCGAGTATACCCGTCAGGACAAGAGCAACTGCAAAAACGGTGAGAGATATAATTCTTTTAGTTTTCATAGTACCGCCGCCTTATTCAAAACTGATGCCTTTTTCTTCAACAAGATTATATGGTTTTGTGCCTTTTTCGCTTACCCCCATCATAAATCTGTCTTCATATGTATTGAAGTTGAAGCCTACAGCTTTTGTATCATCAATTAAAAAGGTAACAGAGAACACTTTGTAGCCTGCACCACCATCTGATTCTTCAATATAATATTTCTGATATTTTTCATATCCAAACAACTTTGCAAGTTCCTGTGCATAATCAAGTGCTTCTTCCCTGTTCATATCGCTTATTATACCTGTTTCTGTAAAGAAAGCGTCAAGGCTGATTAACTCACCCGTATATGCGTCAATAAAATATACAAAATATTCCAATGTTCTTGAAGGTTCTGTAGGGTGGTTGTCAGGATTTTCTTTGCTTACTGCTCCGTGGAAAAATATTTTTTCTTCATTTGTATATGGCAGTTTCCATCTTTTAGGGGCAATATGAAATTCCATATCTCTGAAATTTATTTTAGGATAAATCTTTTCCAAAGATGAACCACCAATAACCGCTGCTTCATCATAAGTAATCATATTGTCATCCAATTGCACTAAATCAGCTTTGTATGCCCGAATTGCATCTTCTTCAGTTAATGTCTGTAAATATTCTTCGGCTGTCATATAGCTGAATTCGCCAATATCTGAAATGTTATAACCGGAAGATGCAACTTCAAGATTGTTTTCTTTGCTTTCTGTAGAAAGCCAGCTATTTTCTACTACTTTTGACATACTGTATATACCGATAATTACGGTTACAACCGCCAATATAGTTACTGATACAATTTTCTTATTTTTCATAATATTTTCCTCCTTTATTTACCCATAGTATACCCGTGAGATATTTGGAGATTAGAAAGAAGTTGTTATCAAGTTGTAAAAGTGAGAGAAACTTTTGTGCCGTTGCCCAGCTGGGATGTGTATTTAATATCAATATCATACATATCGGCTATTTCTTTACACAGTGCGCCACCCAGACCTGCACCGCCACGGCGGCGGCTGCGGGATTTATCTGCACGGAAAAATGGCTTGTGCACATTTTCCAGCGTTTCACGGGACATACCTATGCCTGTATCTTCTATTTCGATAACAACATTTTCATTTTTTGTTTTTGCAGACATAGATACTCTTTTTACAGTTGTATCTGCGCAGGCGTTGAGGGCATTATCCACCAGATTGCCGATAAGGCTTTCAAACAGCAGCCTGTCCCCTTTGATAGTGAGATACTGCGGTGCTGAAACAGACAGGTAAATATTATCCCTGTTCGCCTTGATGGAATAGCTTTTCTGTATATCTGCCAGCAGACCTGCCACATTTACAGGTGTGGTGCGGTCTGCATTTTCATTGCGCAGACGTGTAAAGGACAGCACGCCTTCGCTTAATTTCTGCATTCTGTACGCCTGACGGTCAATGATGTTCAGTGTTTTGAAATATTCTTCATCAGTCAGTCTGGCGGCCTGCATATATTCCACATAGCCGCGGATAGCTGTCAGCGGTGTGCGCATTTCATGGGACAGGTCATCTATCAGTCGCTGTTTGTCATTTGCCATAGTTTCCAGACTGTTCATCTGGTCTGTAATTCTGTCTGCCATAAGGTTGAAATTTCGGGCTGTGTCTCCCAATTCGTCCTTTGACATTTCTTTTATGCGGACAGAGTAATCCCCTTCGCCAAACTTTGCAGCAGCGTTGCTGATGGCAATCAGCGGTTTTGTAAGCTGATTAAGTGAAAAGTACAGCACCACAGAAATGATAAACGAAAATATCAGTGAAAGAATTATAACCATCCCCACAGTATTGTGCCAGTCATCAAACAATGCCTGCACCGAAAAGCCAGTGATTACATTATAATTATCAAAAGGCGCAGGCAGTTTGGAATAAGCCAGAAAGGTCTTTACTCCACCTACTGTATCTATTTTATAGCTGATTTTTGCAGGGTCTGTGCCGATAAAGTCCAGCTTTTCTTCAAAGGATGAATAGATGTATTCGTCTTTGTCAGTTTCCACCTGAATCAGAATGCCGTTGGCTTTCTGCCTTGCACCATGCTGCTTTATAATCAGCGGTATGCTCTGTGGGCGTGATGAATAGACAACCTCCACATCAGAAATAATCTGCTGAAGAACGATGTTGTTCTGTATCAGCAGATTTTCCTGTTGAGCCTTTATGCTTTTGCTGTTCTGTATGGTGGCAACCGAAAATATACCGCCGTTGAAGAAAATCAGAAAGATTATCAGAATGTAAAAGTACAGCTTCTGACGATAGTTCAGTTTCATTTGTCATACTCCAGTCTGTAACCGTATTTGTAAACTGTGGCTATTTCTTTTTCCAGATTGCATTTTTTGCGCAGTTTCTGGATATGCACATCAACTGTGCGGTTATCGCCTTCAAAATCAAAGCCCCAAGCCAGTTCAATCAGCTTTTCTCTGGAAAGTGCAAGATTACGGTTAAGCACCAGTGCTTCCAGCAGATTAAACTCCTGCAATGTAAGGGAAACAGGCATATCGTCTACCTTTACACTGCGGCTGTTCAAGTTTATTGTGCAGTTATTGATTTTGAAAACTGATGTATTTTTCATTGTGCGGCGCAGTACGTTTTCCACACGGGCAAGCAGCACCAGCATATCAAATGGTTTGGTGATGTAGTCATCAGCACCAAGGGAAAGACCTGTCAGCTGGTCGGTAAGAGACTGCTTGGCCGTAACAAAAATTACAGGTGTATCTTTGTCCAGCTTCTGCTTCACTTCAAAACCGCTCATGCCGGGCATCATGACATCCATCAAAACAAGATCAAATTCATTGTCGTTGATTGCTTCCAGAGTGTCTGTGCCGGTAAAGGTTTGCATAACCTTGTGGCCAACCATTGTAAGATTTTTTGCAATAAGGGTATTTATAACTTCTTCGTCTTCTGCGATTAATATGTATGCCATAATTTTTCTCCGGTAAATATAAGCGTAAATATATTATTATAAGTTTAGCATATCACAGAGATATTACCAAGTTGTAAAAAATCCCTCTATCTCAATGGATAAAGGGATTTTCTATTTATCAGATTGGAATAAACTCTTCGTGAGTATATAAAGATTCAGGATATTTGCTGTAATATATCAGACCGTATTCTTTATTTAAAGTAAAACAAAGATTACTTCCCACTTCTGTCTCAAAATGAACTATGTAGACAGCATTTGTATCATTGTCTTTTTCATTGCTGGCTATTTCTGTATAATATCCAACAATAGTATCAGATACTCCCAATTCATTTAAATATTGTAAAGAAGTTTCCACCAATTGCTCAGATATATTTTGTGATGGAGGAGATTTATAAAACCAGCCACCTGTTTTCACGTCAATATCTTCAAAACCCAGATACCAGAATTGACCGGTAGTATCAATAACTGCACCAATAAACAAATCATCTGTGAATAGTTTACAGGTATAGCAATCAATATCAAGACCACGGGATAATGTAAACATGTTTACATCTGCCAATTCGATTACCATTGGGGTTTTCTGATGCTCTGTATATCCTGTAAGATATTTTATGGCCTCTCCTAATTTATTGGCTGCCTGCTGATATGTAAACTCCTTATTTTCAGGCAATATTGAGTCTGAAATTTGCTCAAATGTTTTGTATAATTCTTTATCTTCAGCATTCAGTTGTGAATAATTAATGTAGGGATAATCAAATGTACTTTCTTCCGCCTGCAAATTTTCTTCATTTACTGTAAGCTGATTGTCTTTACCTGACGTTGTCTGCCAGGATGATTCAACAAGTTTTGACATTCCGATTACACCAATAATAACAGCGGCAATCAATAATATTGTTAATGAAATTACATTTTTGTTTTTCATATGTCTGTCCTCATATGTAATCAGTATAAGGGAAAGTTGTTTTCAAATTTAAATACAGATTTTATAGAGTTGTAAAATTATTTTAATTTAAGTATATCATATAGATATTACCAAGTTGTGAAGAACACAAATAAAAAATGCTTGACTGGTGTTAACCAATCAGGCAATACAATTTTACAAATAACAAACAAATCCGAACATACTGCCGACAGGCAATAGGTTCGGATATCGTAAATGTGGCTCCCCAAGTTGGACTCGAACCAACGACATCGTGATTAACAGTCACGCGCTC
>CAZYSS010000030.1:0-20948 GCA_964649845.1 uncultured Oscillospiraceae bacterium | reverse complement strand
CCGGTTTATATGATTGCGGATGAAGATGCCTATAATTTCTTCATTCAAAATGACACAGACCTGTTCTCGGAGAAAGATGCCTTTGATAACAAGCACGGTATTATGGCTTACAACCGCACCGATCAGGAAAAAGGCAGAGCTACAAAGTACCTGCCTGCAAGTGAATGGATTGTATCTGTTGGCAAGCATCCGGGTCTGGTTCCGGGTAAGGTGTGGGTACAGATTCAAGAATCTCTGGAACGCAATAAATCCAAATCCTTCAGAAAGCCACGCAGTAATGAAGCTCTTTTGACTGGCTTGTTATTCTGTAGCTGCGGTGAGCGTATGTATCCGAAAATGAGCAAACGCAAAACTGCAGATGACAAGGTTATTTACACCTATGTCTGCAAGATGAAAGAACGCAGTCAGAGATCTGTATGCAACAGCAAGAATGCCAACGGAAATACATTGGATATGGCTGTAGTCGAGCAGATTAAATTGCTTGCAGAGGACAAGGATACTTTCATTGCACAGTTGGAACAGAGCCGCAGATTTTATACCGGTAATCGCATGGATTACGAACAGCGACTGGATGATATGCGAAAAGAAAAAGCAGAAACCGAGAAGAAAATCAATTCTCTGGTAGATTCCCTTGTAGATATGGGTGACAGCCCTGCCAAGGCTCATGTAACCAAACGAATTGAACAGTTGAACCAAGAATACCAGTCCCTTGAACAGCGTATTCAGGAACTGGAGGGACTGACTTCACAGCACGCTCTCAGCGATATTGAATTTGATCTGCTTCGTCAGTTGCTGACCAGCTTCAAGGATGGCATTGATGAAATGACGGTTGAGCAGAAACGTGCAGCTATTCGCACTATCGTGCGTAAGGTGGTATGGGATGGTGTCAACGCCCATATCATTCTGTTCGGTGTCAAGGATGAAGAAATCGAGTATCCGGAAATTGTTGCTGCGTTCTCTGGTAATACCGAAGAAGATGACGAAACAGACAAATTGGTAGACTTCTCCGATGTGGATTATGACGATGACGATATGGAGGATGACCGTCTGGGAAAAACTGAACCCTTCAGTGCATCAAAAACGCATTGGGGTGAGGATAGCAAATGAAATATTGATGTCCTTCAGAAAACAGAAGCAGAATGAAAATCTGATTTATCTTGATGACAATCTGGAGGTAAACAACGATTCCAGCCAGCTTTCCCTGAAAGACAGTCTGCAGGATGATTTTGAAATAGATACCTGGTGTGAAAAACAGGAAAGCAGGCGGGAGATATTGCAGCTTATCGCGGATAAATTATCCGGCAGGGAAAGACAGATTGTTATCCTGCGCTATGGCATAGGCGGCAATCCACCAATGACACAGCAGCAGGTGTGTGAAATTCTTGGCATCAGCCGCAGTTATGTTTCACGTCTGGAAACAAAAGCCCTTGGTATACTGCGACAGGCACTTGAATAGAGTGTAAATTTGTTTTATTTTGGAACAATTGACCAACAAAAATTATTTAAATAACCTTTTTTGTGAATATTTACAAATATTGATGTTTCTTTTGTAAAAATGGGATAATTGTGATATAATACCTACTATGATTGTATAAATATCAAATATTTAAAAGGAGGTTAAAATTTATGGACAGTCAAACTTTGCAGATTCTGATATCCATGGTAGCATATATGGCGGTTGTAGTAGCCATTGGCCTTATATTTGCCAAAAGAGCAAACCATAGTTCAGAAGATTATTTTTTAGGTGGGCGTTCACTGGGCCCCTGGGTTACAGCTATGAGCGCAGAAGCATCTGATATGAGCGGCTGGCTGTTGATGGGCCTTCCTGGTGTTGCATATTGGTGTGGTCTGGCTGATGCTGCCTGGACAGCTATTGGTCTGGCCATTGGTACATATTTGAACTGGCTGATTGTTTCCAAGAGACTTCGCCGTTACAGCGAAAGAGTGGATGCAATTACTCTGCCGGATTTCTTTTCAAACAGATTTCACGAAGAGAAAAAGGTTATTATGTCACTGTCAGCAATTTTTATTCTTGTGTTTTTCACAGTATACGCTGCAAGCTGTTTTGTAACCTGTGGCAAACTTTTTTCAACACTTTTTGGTCTGCCATATATCCCGATGATGATTGTCGGTGCTATCTTTGTGCTGGTTTACACTATTCTGGGCGGTTTCCTTGCAGAAAGTGCATCTGACTTTATGCAGGCAATTGTTATGATTGTTGCACTTACAGTTATAGTAACAATCAATACACAGCTGGCTGGCGGTTTTGGTGCAGTAATAGAAAATGCAAAATCCATACCGGGCTTTTTTGAATTCTTCGGTATAGCAGTGCCGGCTTTGAATGATGCCGGTGTGCAGACAGTTACCGGCGGTGCACCTGTTTTTAGCCCAGCGGCCGAATACAGCCTGTTGTCTATATGCTCTATGTTGGCGTGGGGGCTGGGTTACTTTGGTATGCCACAGGTTCTTCTGCGCTTTATGGCAATCAGAAAAGAAGAAGAACTGGAACGTTCCAGAAAAATTGCCATGATATGGGTGGTTATTTCACTTGGTGTAGCTGTGTTTATAGGTATTGTGGGCAGGGCCCTTTATCCTGTGGCACATCTCACAGCATCAGACGCTGAAAATATCTTCATTACACTTGCCACAAGTTCTCTGCCACCAATTCTTGCAGGTCTGGTTATGGCTGGTATTCTTGCTGCCACAATCAGTTCATCAGACTCTTATCTGCTTATTGCAGCTTCAGCATTTGCAAAAAACATCTATCAAGGCATTTTGAAAAAAGACGCCACAGACAAACAGGTAATGAATGTTTCCAGAATCACACTTCTGGCTATAGCACTTATTTCTATGATAATTGCCCTGGATGAAAACAGCATTATCTTCAATGTTGTTTCTTTTGCCTGGGCAGGCTTTGGCGCAACTTTCGGTCCTGTTATGCTGTTCTCTCTTTTCTGGAAAAGAACAACAGCCCAGGGTGCAGTTGCAGGTATGGTTTCCGGTGCAGGTATGGTTTTCCTGTGGAAGCTGGTTATCAGCAAAATCGGCGGTGTTTTCACCATTTATGAATTGCTGCCTGCATTTGTTTTCTCATCTGTGTGCATTGTAATTGTTTCACTTATGACAAAAGCACCATCTGCGCAAATCAATGCAGATTTTGATGCAGTATCAGCAAATATATAAAATTAAATAACAGAATTAATTTGCACATCTCCGGCAACAATTTGTTGACGGGGGTGTTTTTTTGACAGAAAAAAGAATTATTATTTTATACTGTGCAATCTTCTTTTTTGCATTTATTGTTGAGATAAAAATGGTATCACTTATTACAGCAGATTATGCATATCTGGCCCAGAAGCAGACGGTACATTCGGTGGATATCTCTACAGGCAGGGCAGATATAACAGATTGCAATCTAAACAGTATTACCGGAACGGAAAACCAGTTCAAAACACTTATTACAAACGAAACTGAACTGCAGAACATATATGAATATATAAGGGAAGAGGACAGGTCACTGTTTTACCAGCGGATTCAGCGTCAAAGACAGGTGGTAGTGGACCTTGTCGTTCCGCTGCAGACACAGCAGATATACACAACCACAAAAAGATATACACAGGTAAATATCGCACAGCATCTTATTGGATATATTGACCTTGATGGCAACGGCATAGCAGGAATAGAAAGAGCGTTCAATGAAAAATTGAAGGACAAAGGCGAAAAAATAACCGTCAGCTTCAATGTCAATGGCAACGGTGATATTTATGGTGATGTTACCCCCACTGTGGCAGAAAACAGCCAGATTTTAAGCCTAACAATAGACAATCCGTTACAGCGCCTGCGGGAGGGTATTGCCAAAGAAAATATTCCAAATGGCTCTGTTGTTATAATGGAATGCTCAACAGGCAAAATCAGGGCAATGGCGTCCACCCCTGTTTACGATGCAAACAATATAGTGGAATATCTGGATGATACAGATTCTCCTATGGTAAACAAAGCTTTGCAAAGCTATGAGCCAGGCAGTGTAATAAAGCCTCTGTGGGCAGCGGCTTTGCTGGAACAGGGCCTTGAAAAAGACGATATATATTACTGCAGCGGTTATACCACTGTAAACGGACACACATACCATTGTGCCAACAACCGTGCTCACGGTCAGGTGGATTTGCAGCAGGCACTTATTGTTTCCTGCAACTGTTATTTTATAGACCGGTATATAAAAGACAAAGGATTTGTTTTCAGCCAGATGGCAAATCAGCTTGGTTTTGGCACAGAACTGCAGTTGTGTGATGATTATTTCACCGCTGCCGGCAATTTTCCACGGACAGGAGAGATTGATAATCTGGGCGTCCAGTCATCAATCTGCTTCGGGCAGGGTAATTTCAGACTTACACCGATTCACGTTGCAGCCTTTATGAATATATTTGCTACAGATGGGGTATATATTTCTCCACAGATTGCAGAGGGAATTTATGACAAAACCACAGGCGCACAGCTGGAAAAGCTATATCAGTTCAACGGCAAGAGGGTTTTAAGTCGGTCAACTGCACAGCGGATAAAAGAAATGCTTGTACAGATCAATGAACAGGGGGCTTCATCCAATGCAAAACCCACGTATTTTTCTGCAGGAGGAAAAACAGGCACTGCCCAGACCGGCAGAATAAAAGAAAACGGAGAAGAAATATTCACAGCCTGGTACTGCGGCTTTTATCCTGCAGACAATCCCAGATATACAATATGTGTTACAATGTATGACGGCGGTGAAAGTTCTTACTCCGCCGCACCTATATTCAAAAAAATCTGCGACAGCATTTATTATCTGGAATTTGCAGATGATATGCAGGAGACAGCCTATTGAACAGCCCGCATTATAATGAAAAACACCTGTTTTTCTATACTTGACATTATATTCTTATTTTAGTATAATATTTTTGTTAATAGAAAAATAAGCCATAAAAGGGAATAGGGATATTATTCTTTACAAGAGAAGAGTCGGTTGGTGCAAGACTTTTAAAGGAAATATTCAGAGCCACCCTTTTGCTGCCGGCGAAATAAGTCGGCCGTATATGCGGCGTTAACGCATATAAAGTGACACAGCACAGCTGTGTAATTTGGGTGGTACCACGGTGTATAGTCGTCCCATAGGAGAAATCCTATGGGATTTTTTTATTTTTCATACAGTATAAAATTTTTTAAGAGGTGTTAATTATGGAATGGACTTCATTGAATGACCTGCGCGAAAAGTACTTGTCATTCTTCCAGAAAAAGGATCATACCCGTCTTGATTCTTTCCCACTTATCCCACAGGACGACAACAGCCTTCTGCTGATCAACTCCGGTATGGCTCCGCTGAAAAAATACTTCATGGGCCAGGCAACAATGCCAAACAACCGTGCTACAACTTGTCAGAAATGTATCAGAACCCCTGATATCGAACGTGTAGGTATTACAGCACGTCACGGTACATTCTTTGAAATGCTGGGTAACTTCTCCTTTGGTGACTACTTCAAAGAAGAAGCTACAACATGGGCATGGGAATTTCTGACAGAAGAACTGCAGATTCCTAAAGATCTTCTTTATGTAACAGTTTACGAAGAAGACGATGAAGCCTGGGACATCTGGGAAAAGAACAGAGGTGTTCATCCAAGCCATATCAAACGTATGGGCAAAGAAGACAACTTCTGGGAAATCGGTTCAGGCCCTTGTGGTCCTTGCTCTGAAATCTACTTTGACCGCGGCGAAAAATACGGCTGTGGCAAAGATACTTGCGGCGTAGGCTGTGACTGTGACAGATATATGGAAATCTGGAACAACGTTTTCACACAGTTTGACTCTGACGGCAAAGGCAACTACGAAAGACTGCCAAAAGGCAACATCGATACAGGTATGGGTCTGGAAAGACTTGCTTGTATAATGCAGGGTGTTGACAATATGTTCGAAGTTGACTCTATCGCCAACGTAATCAAAGAAGTAGAAAAAATCTCCGGCGTTAAATACAAAGAAGATGCAAAAACAGATATTTCTGTTCGTGTTATTACCGACCATATCAGAAGTACAGTATTTATGATTTCTGACGGTGTTCTTCCATCAAACGAAGGCCGCGGCTATGTTCTGCGCCGTCTGCTCCGTCGTGCTGCACGTCACGGCAGAATGATTGGTATCAAAGGCCTGTTCCTGAACGAACTGTGCGATACAGTTATCCAGGAATCCAAAGCTGCATACCCAGAACTGGAAGAAAACAAAGACTACATCAAAAAAGTTATCAAAAACGAAGAAGAACGTTTCAACAAAACTATCGACCAGGGTATGTCTATCCTGTCCGGTCTGATTGAAAACATTGAAAAATCAGAAGGTGAAAAAGTTCTCTCCGGCGCAGAAGCTTTCCGTCTCAACGATACATTCGGCTTCCCATTTGACCTTACAAAAGAAATTCTGGAAGAAGCTGGCATCGGTATTGACGAAGCAGGCTTCCGCGCTCTGCTTAAAGAACAGGCAGACCGTGCACGTGAAGCACGTAAAAAGAATAACAACATCAGCTGGGCAGATGACCTGTTCCAGGCACTGGATGTTGCAGCTACAGAATTTGTTGGCTACACAGACCTGACTGTTGAAACAGAAATCCTTGCAATGGCTGAAAACAATGAATTTGTTGACGCTGTTTCCTTTGAAGAAGAAGCAGAAGATGCACAGACAGTTCTGGTAGTAATGGGTAAAACTCCATTCTATGCAGAAGCTGGCGGTCAGGTATCTGACAAAGGTGTTATCGAAACATCTAATGGTCTGCTGAAAGTAACAGATATCAAGAAAACAGGCAAAGGCCTGTATGTACACACATGTACACTGGAAAAAGGCTTTGTAAAGACGGGTGATAAAGCAACTGCTAAAGTATGTGCTAAAACACGCCGTGCTACAGAAGCTAACCACTCATCTGCACATCTGCTGCAGGCTGCACTGCGTACAGTTCTGGGCGATCATGTTCATCAGTCAGGTTCTTATGTGGACAGTGAAAGATGCCGTTTTGACTTTACACACTTCTCTGCAATGACAGAAGAAGAATTGGCTAAAGTTGAACTGCTGGTTAACGAAGCAATTGCAGATGCTCTTGATGTAACAACACAGGAAATGTCTATGGACGATGCTAAAAAAGCTGGCGCTATGGCTCTGTTTGGCGAAAAATATGGTGATATTGTTCGCGTTGTTAAAATGGGTGACTTTTCTACAGAACTCTGTGGTGGCACTCACGTTTCCAACACAGCAAAAATCGGTCTGTTCAAAATCGTTTCCGAATCCAGCGTTGCTGCAGGCGTAAGAAGAATCGAAGCTGTAACAGGTATGGGCGTTCTGGCTCTGCTGGCAGAAAAACAGAACCTTATCAACGAAACAGCAAAAGGTCTGAAAATCAACAACCCTAACGATATCGCTGTTAAAGCTGTACAGGCTACAGAAGAAATCAAAGCTCTGCAGAAAGAAAACGAAGCTCTCCTGGGCGAAATTGCTAAAGGTAGAGTAGCAGACCTGATGAAAAATGCTGTAGAAGTAAACGGTCTGAAAGTTTACACAGGTTACTTTGCATCCACAACTCCTGATGCTCTGCGTCAGATGGCTGCTTCTATTGAAGATGGTGTTGCAGTTCTCTGCGGTGAACAGAACGGAAAAGTTACAATCGCTGCATCCTGTGGTAAATCTGCAGTTGCTGCAGGCGTTAAAGCTGGCGCTCTGGTAAAACAGGTAGCTGCTGTAACAGGCGGTAATGGCGGCGGTAAACCAGACTTTGCTATGGCTGGTGCAAAAGACGTTTCCAAAGTAGATGAAGCTCTTTCAAAAGCACCTGAAATTGTTAAAGCACTGCTTGGTTAATCAATAAAAGCTGTATGCGGCGGTATTCTGCCTTCGCATACGTTTACATCAATGTCATTCTGAAGAACCATAGGTGACAAAGAATCTCATTGCCACAAAATTTTTATTTATTTACAAAACAGGAGGATAATTATGGATTGCCTTTTTTGTAGTATTATAAAGGGAGACATCCCATCCACAGTTGTTTATGAAACAGAAGACCTGGTTGCCATCAGAGATATTGTTCCACAGGCACCATTTCACGTGATTATTATTCCTAAACAGCATATCCCAAGTCCTGCACATATCACAGCAGAAAACTGTGATATCGCAGGCAAAATGATTCTTGCAGCAGCAGAAATTGCCAAACAGGAAAATCTGGACAAAGGCTACCGCATTGTAGCAAACTGCGGTGAAGATGGCGGCCAGACTGTTGGTCACGTACATTTCCATATGCTTGCACAGAGAAATCTGTCCTGGCCTCCAGGTTGATTTTATGAAAATTAAAAGACCACTTTTTATAACAGCACTTTCCATACTGGTGGTCATTTATGCCATTAATACAATGCCGGGGAGCATAGTCTATGCTTCTCTGGCATTGTTTGCTTTGTTTACATTTATTCACCGTTTTACTGCAAACAGATACACACCGCATCTGGTATTGTTTCTGGTTGCAGCCCGGGCGGGTATGGCGTATATGAAACTGTACGACACATATCTGACAGATAAAATCACTTCAATTGAATCAATGGGAAATGTGGTTGTAACAGGGAAAGTAATGGCTGTCAGCTCATCTTCGGCTACACCTTTCTATACTGTGGATATTGACACAGTAAATGAAGAAAAATGCCGAAATCTTAAAGTGACGGTGTATTCCGGAGACATATATAACATAGGTGATTCGCTTGAAATGTCTGGCAAGCTGAAAGGCTTTACACGTAAAAGTAACTATCAATATCAGTACTCACAGGGAATATGGGCTTATTTTTATCCGGAAAATGTCACTCTGTTTCGCGATAAGCAGACATTTACAGGCTTTTTCACACAATTGCGTACTCTTTTGACCGATAAAGCCAGAAAAATATTTCCATCAGATACGGTTCCGTTGTCAGTAGCTATGGGGATAGGCGACAGAAGTCTGCTGGATGACAATACTGTAAATGCCTTTAACTTTACAGGTATAACCCACGCCCTTGTTGTATCAGGTCTGCACGTCAGTTTTATAGCTATGGCTGTGAATCGGCTGTTATATTTTGTGCCTGTCAAAAAGAAGCTGAAAAACATTGTTACAATATTTGTAATATTCCTGTTTATGGGTATGGCAGGTTTCACACCATCAATTATGAGGGCAGGGGTGCTTCTTATTGCTCTTACTCTGGGGCGTACCTTTATAGTCGAGGTGGATAATTACACTGTGCTTGCAATGCTGATACTGATAACTTTGTTCATCAATCCGTATTCTGCAGTAAATGTGGGGCTGCTGTTATCTTATTCGGCCTACTTTGGCGTTATTCAAGCGGCTGATATCAGCAGGGAAAAAGGGTATAACAGCATTATTTCTTCTTTATTGATGAATGTATTTGCCATATGCTATACCAGTCCGGTAATGGCTATGGTGGGTATGGATATGACTTGGTTGTCTCCATTGTTTAATATGGTTTTATCTCTGCCTATTATGATTGTATGTATTCTGTCATTCTTCTTGCCTGTGTGCAGCTTTGTACCTTTTCTAGGTACAATAATTGTTTCAGCACTGGCACCGGTAAACCGGGTTTTTATCAGATTGTTGTTGCTTGTATCGTCCTTTGCAGAGAAGAATCTGTCATTTGCTGTAATTGATATGAGCACTGAAAAAGTAAAAGTGATAGTATTTTCTGCAGTAATAGCTGTAGCGGTGGCATTTATTCAGTTTGAAAGTATCAATATAAAAAGATTTTTTATAATTGCCGTTCCTATATTATCTCTTTTGTGCTATAATTATTTGAATAGAGATGTAATTACTGTGCAGATATTTGACGGTAGCAGCAATCCTTCATATCTGGTTTCTCAGGAGGATAAAAACTGTCTTGTTGTATCTGAAAATATAAACAGCACCCGTTTCAGACAGATTACTGATAATTTCAAGATAGAAAAATATGATGAAATTATTGTCTGCAGCAAAAAGGCTGCTGATATTGAAATGTATATGGATTATACGGACAATCTCAAAGTAGCTGACAATGTCGGCACCTATTCCAATGATTTATGCAGGCTTTATTTTGACAAAGATAAACAGACATACAGTTATATTTTGTCAGTAGGAGATGTGCAGTTTGGCTTCAGTCACAACAAAGCGGATATGTCAGATTATAATCTGGATTTTTATTTCTTCGGTGCTGACACTCCACAGGCTGTTACAGCGGATAATTACTTTTATTTTTATCCGGTAATCAAGAAAAATATTGAAATAACACAGGAAAAACAAGCAGCAGAACTGTATGGAATGCTGACAGTAAAAATCAAAACGTCAACAGGACGATATTTTATAGTAGAGGATGTGAAAAACTATGGCGGTCGGATATAAAATCACTGATAAAGAGTTCAGAAGACTTTGGTTTGTGTTATCCAGAGACTCTTTTGTGTGTACAGAAAATCTGACAATTATAGAACAGATATGCAGAAAAAACGGCATAGATGACGATAGTATTTCATATTTTTCTGTTGGCAAAATTGACTGGGACGAAGTATATGACCTTGTGCTGACACCAAGCTTTTTTGGTGAAAGGCTTATCGTTATAAGAGACGGTGACATAACATCCCTCAATGAAGACGATTTTTCAAAACTTGAAAAACTTATAGAAGAATGTGACGGAAACCGCCTTGCAGTTGTTCTCACATATGAGGATGACAAAAAGCTGAAGACAAAAAAATATGACAGACTTTTTGAAAAAGTACAGAAATATGGTTTACTCCATTATGTGCAGGAAATCAACGAGCGTTATCTGGAAGAAATGATAGTTTCCCACGCAAAAAAACAGGGAACAGACCTGCCGAAGGATGTTTCACGCAAAATTGTGGAAAATATAGGCAAAGATGTGGGGCTGCTTATCAACGAAGTGGACAAATACTGTGCTGCCAGCGACTATACACAGATTACACTGGATATTGTGGACAGGCTGGGTGTGAAAACGGTGGAAGCTTCGGTATTTGATATGATAGACCTTATCTGCCGCAAAAAACCTGTAAAGGCTATTGAAAAGCTGAACAATCTTTTTGAATTGCGCACTGATGAAATTGCTATTCTCGGTGCTATGACATCAGGCTTTGTGGATATGCACCGTTGCAAAATGGCCCAGGCACAGCGCAAGGATTATTTCCGGGTACAGAAAGATTTTGAAAAGAATGCCAATTCCTACAGATATAAAAAAGCAATGAACAATGCACAGAACTTTTCGCTTTCTGCCCTTGAGGAGATTTTACAGCTGCTTATGAAATCTGATATAGCTATGAAATCCACAGCACAGGATAAAAAGCAGATGCTTTATGTGCTGGTTACACAGATTATTGCAAAAGGTGTGCGCTGATGGAGAAGATTAAAGTAAATCAGATTGTTGTGGTAGAGGGCAAGTATGATGCCATCAAGCTGGACAGCATTATTGATGGCCTGATAATCCCTGTAAACGGCTTTTCAGTTTATACAGATGATGAAAAGAAAAGTCTGCTGAAAAATCTGGGTAGGAAAAATGGTATAATCCTTGTCACAGATTCAGATTCAGCAGGTTTTAAAATAAGAAACTATGTTCAGAATATCTGCCGCGGCAGTGAAATAATAAATGTGTATATCCCTCCTGTCCGGGGCAAGGAAAGCCGCAAGCAGACAGCATCAAAAGAAGGTCTGCTGGGGGTAGAGGGCATCAGCAAAGAAATTCTGATTAAATGTTTTTCAGATGCAGGCATAAGCAATACAGGGCTTACAGTTCACCGAGAAAATATGACCTATGCAGATTTGTTTGAACTTGGCTTATCCGGTACTGCCAATGCCACAGCCAACAGGGAAAAACTTGCGAAAGCCTTGAATATACCAACAAAATTATCAAAAAAAGCATTGCTGGAGGTACTGAACAGATTGTGCACAAAACAGCAAATAGAAGAAATACTGGCTGAAAAGCCTGTACTATTCTGGGATTTTCACGGAACACTTACAAAGCCGGACAATCAGTGGGTGGATATTGCACTGGAATTATGTGACAGCCATTTCCCTGATATGAAAATTCCCCATTCTGAAATAAAGAAAAATCTTTCAGGCAAATGTCTGCCTTGGTGGACATACCCTGACAGAGACACACGCCATCTTATTGAAAATGATGGCTGGTGGGGCAGCTGCAATGAAGAATTTACAAAAATGTATATAGACAGCGGTCTGCAGCCACAGCAGGCGGCAGAAATTGCACCGCTTATCCGTCCATATGTTGTAGACAGTAAAAATCACCGTCTTCACGACGATTGTATTGCTGTCCTGGAAGAACTGAAAAAACGCGGTTACAGAAACTATATGCTGTCAAACAATTTCCCTGAACTGCCCCGGATAGCAACAGAAATGGGTCTGGACAAATATTTTGACGGTGTTGTGGTTTCTGCACTTGTGGGTTATGACAAGCCAAGAAAAGAAATATTTGATTATGCCCGAAAACTTGCAGGCAATCCGCAGAAATGCATAATGATAGGGGATAACCCTGTCGATGATATAAAAGGTGCAAAACTGGCAGACTTTGACACAATTCTGGTTAATGACCGTCATCCTGAATACAGCGGAGAATACTGCGATTATATCTGCAAAACTCTTACCGCTATGCTGGATGTACTGAAATAATTGATAAGGAGGTAAACAAATGAGAGATTACTGGAAAAAAGCAGCAAAAGAGCTGAAAAATATACGTTCTATCACAGGTGCTGCGATTTTTATTGCAATGGGTCCTGTTCTTGCTATGTGCACAATTCAGATTAACCAGTTTCTTCAGATTGGTTTTACCTCACTTACCCATGCACTTACAGGTTATTTCTATGGTCCTGTGGTGGCCATGGTTGCAGGTGGGCTTGCAGATATAATCAAATATATGATTAAACCTACAGGTCAGTTTTTCCCGGGTTTCACCCTGAATGAAATGCTGGTAGGTTTGATTTATGGTCTGTTTTTCTATAACAGAAAGATCACCCTGCCAAAAACAATCACAGCCAGAATAATAGTTACAGTGGGTATCAATCTTACACTTACACCGCTGTGGCTGGCGATTATGTACGGAAATGCTTACAAATTTATGGTGCCCACCAGACTTATCAAAAATCTTGTTATGGTGCCGATAGATATTTTTATTCTTCATTCGTTGCTGAAATTCTGCGAGAAAAATAAAAATAGAATAAAAAGACAATAAAACTAAAACCGGTACAGAACTTAAATAATTCTGTACCGGTTTCTTTATTTAATTTTTCCTTGCAGTATTTTTATAAATAGATGGGGTGAACAAAAGCAACATTGGCCATATTTCCAGTCTGCCAATCAGCATATCCAGAGAAAGCACTATCTTACAGATAGGGGAAAATATACTGAAGTTGCCGGCAGGCCCTACCATATTCAGACCAGGACCGATGTTGTTCAGACAGGCCATAACTGCTGTGATTGTAGTTTCACTGTTGAAACCATCCACAAATGCCAGGATAAACATAGAACCTATAGCTATAAACCAATACACTGCAAAATATGCAAGAGTATTCTTGATTACAACTTCGCTTACAGGTTTGCCATCCATCATAACTGCTTTTACTTTTCTAGGACGGATAACGGAAATAATTTCACGTTTGATTGTTTTCAGCAGAATAATCATACGGCTCACTTTTACACCGCCGCCGGTAGAGCCGGCAGATGCACCGCATATCATAATGGCAACCAGTATAAATCGCGATAATTCAGGCCACAGGTCAAAGTTAGCAGTAGCAAAACCGGTTGTGGTGATAACACTGGAAACAGAGAAATAGCTGTCCAGAAAAGCAATTCCTGCCTTATCAGTTGCATAATGACCATATTTCATTACATTGTAGAAAATAAATAGTGTGGATACTGCAATAACACCCAGATAGCCTTTTAATTCTTCATTTGAAAAAGCTGCTTTGTACTGTTTCATCAGAATCAGATAATAGATTGAAAAGTTTACGCCAAACAGCATCATTCCTACAGCTACAATAAATTGTGTCAGATAACTGTAGCTGGCCATACTGTCGGCCTTTATACCGAAACCACCTGTACCTGCTGTGCCAAATGCAGTCAGAAGACTGTCAAAAAATGGCATACCTGAAATAACAAGAAAGACAATAAGAATAATTGTCATAACAATATAAATCAGATATAGTATTCTTGCAGTTTCGCGCAGGGTAGGAGTCATTTTGCCTACAGATGGACCAGGACTTTCTGCTCTCATCAGCCGCAGGCCCTCACCACCGCCTTTAGTGTTGCTCATAGGTACAACAGCCATCAGGAATACCAGTACACCCATACCGCCCAGCCAGTGGGTAAAGCTTCTCCAGTACAGCATACTGTTGGAAAGTGCTTCCACATTTGTAAGTATACTTGAACCTGTTGTGGTAAAACCGGACACAGTTTCAAAAAATGCATCAACTATGCTTGGAATATATCCGCTGAATACAAATGGCAGTCCTCCAAAGAAGGATAGCAGTATCCAGCCCAGTGCAACAGATACATATGCTTCTTTTGCATATATGCCTCTGTCGTTCTGTTTCATCTTTGAAAGTATAAAGCCAAGTACAAGGCATATGGTTATTACTGACAGAAATGGTAAAATACTTTCTTTTTCGTTATATATCAGGGCAACCAGTACAGCCGGCAGCATACATACGCCTTCCAGCATAAGGATATTGCCCATATATTTAGCAATTATTCGAAAATTCATATCAATCCTCCGTTATGTCAAATCAATACAAACTTCCCGGAGCAAATATATCATTCAGATTACCGATAGCCTGTTCAGATGTAGTCACTATTACAATTGAATCGCCAGGCAGCATACAATCATCGCCTTTAGGTATGATAACTTTATCGCCCCTTACAATGTTTGCAACAAGAATATGTGGTTTGAGACGCAGTGCTTTAAGGGAAATGCCCTGGAAATTGCCTTCAGCCGGCACTGTAAAGCCTATAGCTTCAGCTTTGCCGCGGAACAGTCTGTACAGTGTTTCGATTGTGCCAGGCCGTTCATTGCCCAGAACATCGCCGTTTTCATAAATGGCGCGCACATATCTCATTATTTCATTTGCAACCAGCAGTTTAGGACTTACTGTTGTGTCTATGCCAGCTGTTTTCAGTACATCAAGATATTCAATATGATTGATTTTTGTCACGGTCTTCGGAACATTTCTTGTGTTTGCAAACATGGAAATAATCATATTTTCTTCGTCCACACCTGTCAGTGTGATAACAGCATCCATATCCAGCAGCCCTTCGTTTAACAGCAGGTCCTGATGTGTTCCGTTGCCCTGAATAATAGTGGCGTCAGGCAATTTATAGCTTAACAGTTCACATTTTTCAGGTTTGTTTTCAATTATTGTCACATCAACCTTTGATTTCAGCAGCATCTCTGCAAGGTAAATGGAAATATGTCCGCCACCTACAATCATTACATTTTTGATAGGGCGGTTAACCATTTTCAGTGTGTGCAGGAGATTTACCAGTTTTGAGCTTTCTGCTGCAATAGTGATATTATCATTTGCCTGCAGTACAAAATTACCATCAGGAATAAAAACCTGTCCGTTTCTGTCTACAGCACAGATAAGAGCATTTACATTTGCAAGTTCACGTGCTTCGTACAGCTTTTTGCCCACCAATGGGTTGTTTTCGTTCAGCTTGAACTCTACCAGTTCCACGCGCCCCTGTGCAAAAGTATCACGTTTTGTAAAAGTAGGGAACTGCAGGATTCTGAAAATTTCCCTTGCTGTCTCTTTTTCAGGGTTTAGGGCCATATCCAGGCCAAGTTTCTGACGGAGAAAATCTATCTGCAGGTCATATTCAGGGTTTCGTACACGTGCAACAGTATGTTTTGCCCCCAGCATATTTGCCACAACACAGCACAGCATATTTATTTCATCACTGGAAGTTGCTGCAATAACAAGGTCACTTTCCTGTACATTTGCTTCACGCTGTATCTCAACAGTAGCACCATTTCCTTCAACTATAGCTACGTCAAAAGCATCCTGAAGCTCGTTAAGCACAGACTCATCATTATCTATAACTACAACATTATGGTCCTCTTCAACCAGAAGCTGGGTAAGCAATTGGCCTACTTTACCGCTGCCAACAACTACAACATTCATAATAATAGCTCCTTGAAAATCAATATTTGCTTAATTTTATCACAATCGGTCTTGCACCGTCAATTAAATGACAATTTTATTATAAATTTATCATAAAATTTTACCTTGATTTTACAAAGTCCCGTAAAAGACTGTGCCTGATGTTGAGCATACAGCATATTTAACTAGAATTCTTATATTTGTATTGCTTTTGAAAAATACCATATGCCGTTATATATTGTGTTTATATTTTTTATGTGATAATATTTAATTAGATTTAATACAAAGGATGTGTTACAGTGGCTGCAAAGGAGAAAAAACCAAATAAGGTTTATGAAACCCTGAAAGAAGATATATTATATATGAAAATTCTCCCGGGGCAAAGCATAGGCGAGGTTGAAATAGCCAATAATTTCGGTGTAAGCCGTACCCCTGTACGAGATGCTTTCAAAAAGCTGGAGGCAGACGGTTTGCTGGAAATCAGGAGCCACATCGGTACTTTTGTTTCTCTGATTGACCTGGAACAGATTGTGGACACTATCTTTATGCGTGAACATATCGAAAAAGCTATCATAAGATCTCTGGCAGAAAACATACAGCCATCACATCATATTAAAATCGCTTATGTGCTGAATGCCCAGAAACAGCTTCTGGACAGCGATATAACAGGCGATACATTGGCTTCCAAATTTATGGAGCTGGATAATGAACTGCACAGGCTTTTATTTGAACTGGCAGGCAGGGGAAATGTGTGGCATCGTCTTCAGGCACAGCGGCATCACTATGACAGATTCAGGATTTTCCTCAACAATGATGACAGGGAAAAACTCACACTTGTTTATAATCAGCACGAAGAGATTGTAAGGCTTATCAAGGAAAAGCAGACGCCGCAGGCAATAAAGGTTTTTGAAAATCACGTATATTACAACGTTATGAACAGCACAGAAATTATTATGGCAAACAAGCAGTTTTTCAAAGGTTTCGGCGACACAGTGTTTTAAAGTGAAAACAGCAGGGGAATTCCTGCTGTTTTTTGGTTACGGTAATCCTTGTATACAAGCATAATAAACTCTGTTGAATTGCTTTGGTTTAACTTGTTAAGAATTTTACTAAAATACCAAATTTCCCACCTTAAATTGGGCGTATTGCGGATAACAGTTTTGTTGACAAATGTATACAAGTGGAATAAAATTTATTATAGGATATTATATCTTATATCAGTTATAATATATGTATTCGGCAATAATAAAATTATAAAATTCTGAAAGGAGATTTTACTATGCAAATGACATTCCGTTGGTATGGCGAAGGCAATGACAACATCAGCCTTTCCTATATCAAACAGATTCCCGGCGTTCAGGGCATTGTGTGGGCACTGCACGATAAAATGCCTGGTGAAGTGTGGGAAAAAGAAGAAATCGCAAAGGTTAAAGCACAGCTTGACCAGTACGGTTTCAATATGGATGTTGTTGAGTCTGTAAACGTTCACGATGATATCAAAATCGGTCTTCCGACAAGAGATATGTACATCGAAAATTATAAACAGACAATCAGAAATCTTAGCGAATTTGGTGTAAAGGTTATCTGCTATAACTTTATGCCTATTTTTGACTGGACACGATCCAATCTTTTCCACGAAGTTGGTGATGGTTCCACAGCCCTGTTTTATGAAAAAAATATGATTCAGGATGATTATAATGCTATGGCCAAGTATATTCTGGACTTTACAGAAAAATACAATATGTCTTTCCCAGGCTGGGAACCTGAAAGAATGGCAAAACTGGACGAACTGTTCAAAAAATATGAAGGCATTGACCATGAAAAATTGTGGGAAAACCTGAAATATTTCCTGGAAGCAATTATGCCTGTTTGTCAGGAAACAGACATCAAAATGGCCATCCATATGGACGACCCACCTTGGGATATTTTCGGTCTGCCAAGATTGCTTGTTGACGAACCAAGCATCGATCGTTTCCTGAAAATGGTGGATAACCCATATAACTGCCTTACACTGTGCTCCGGCAGCCTTGGTGCAAATCTGGAAAACAATGTGGCAGATATTGTACGCAAGCATCATGAACGTATTGCGTTTGCCCATATCCGCAATGTTAAACATTTTGAAAACGGAGACTTTTCAGAAGCCAGCCACCGTGACTGTGATGGCGATACAGGTATCCTTGATATTCTCAAGGCATACCATGACAGCGGCTGGAACGGTTATATCCGCCCAGACCACGGCAGACATCTGTGGGGAGAAGGCCCCGGTACAGTACGTCCTGGCTATGGTTTGTATGACAGAGCATTGGGCATAATGTATATGCTGGGAGTATGGGATATGTTAGATAAACTGGAGGAAAATAAATAATGAAATTACCTTTTAAAGTTGACCTTAGTGATAAAGTTGTTGTAATTACAGGTGCCGGCGGTGTTATCTGTTCCACACTTGCAAAAGCTGTTGGTGCCTGCGGTGCCAAAGTGGCTCTGCTGGACCTTAACAAGGAAGCTGCACAGAAATGGGCAGATGAAATTGTTGCAGATGGCGGTATTGCAAAAGCATATGAATGCAACGTTCTGAAAAAAGAATCCATCGAAAAAGCTCATGAAGCTGTTCTGGCAGATTTTGGCGGTTGTGACATCCTGTTGAACGGTGCAGGCGGCAACAACCCACGCGCTACAACTGACAACGAATATTTCCACCCTGAAGACTTGGACAATATGAAAACCTTCTTTGACCTTGATCAGGAAGGTGTAGAATTTGTATTCAACCTGAACTTTATCGGCTCACTTCTGCCTACACAGGTTTTTGCAAAAGATATGATTGGCAAAAAAGGTTGCAGCATCATCAATGTTTCCAGCATGAATGCCTACACACCTCTTACAAAAATTCCTGCATACTCCGGTGCAAAAGCTGCAGTATCCAATTTTACACAGTGGCTTGCTGTTCACTTTGCACATGTGGGTATCAGATGTAACGGTATCGCACCGGGTTTCTTCTCCACAGCACAGAATGCCAAACTGCTCTGGAATGAAGACGGCACACCTACAGCCCGCACAGGCAAAATCCTTGCAGGCACACCAATGGGACGTTTCGGTGAAACAGAAGAGCTTATCGGTGCAACTCTGTTCCTTATGAGCGAAGAAGCATCCGGCTTTGTTGACGGTGTTGTTATTCCTATTGACGGTGGCTTTGCAGCATACAGCGGCGTTTAATTATTAAGACATAAAGAGAAAAAGTATTGAGGCTTATTATTTATATAAGAAAGGCTTGAATAAAATGAGAAAAGTATTGAATTTTAATTCCAAATGGGCATTTTCCAAAGAAACAAAAGAATTACCACAGTCCCTGCCAAACAACTGGGTTTGGGTAAATCTTCCACACTCCTGGAATGCAATTGACGGTATTGACGGTGATAATGATTATTACCGTGATACCTGTCTGTATGCAAAAACAGTGGATAAAACAGAATTCCTGCCTGCAGCGGATAAATATTATCTGGAAATCCAAGGTGCAAACTCCTCTGCAGACCTGTATGTAAACGGCCAGCATCTTGCACACCATGATGGTGGCTATTCCACATGGAGAGTTGATGTGACAGAACAGTTTAATGCAGACATAGCACCGCTGGTAGTTATTGCTGTAGACAATACAGCTAATGATACAGTTTATCCACAGATGGCTGACTTTACATTCTATGGCGGTCTGTACAGGGATGTAAACATCATCTGCGTAAACGAAAGCCACTTTGATCTCGAGTACTACGGTGCACCGGGCATCAAGGTTACACCAAAAGTTGAAGACAAAGCTGCAGACGTAGAAATCGAAGTATTTGTAAAGAACCCTGCAGAAGGTCAGAAATTGGTTTACACGGTGAAAAAAGCCTGTGGCTGTATAGTTGAAGAAATAGAAATGCCTGTTACAGATACAAAAGTAAATGTAAAAATCGAAAATGTGCATCTGTGGCATGGTGTAAAAGACCCATACCTCTACACCGCACAGGTAAAACTGATGAGCTGTGATGATGTGGTTGACTGTGTTGAAACAAGATTTGGCTGCCGTACATTCCACATTGATGCCAATGAAGGTTTCTTCCTCAATGGTGAAAGCTATCCGCTTCACGGTGTTTCACGCCATCAGGACAGAATCGGCAAAGGCAACGCCCTTTCAAAAGAAGACCATATTGAAGATATGGAACTTATCTGTGAAATGGGTGCTAATACAATCCGTCTTGCACACTATCAGCATGACCAGTTCTTCTATGACCTGTGTGATGAAAAAGGTATGGTAGTATGGGCTGAAATCCCATATATCTCCAAACATATGCCAACAGGCCGTGAAAACACAATCGGCCAGATGAAAGAACTGATTGCACAGAACTACAACCATCCATCAATTGTTGTCTGGGGGCTGTCCAATGAAATTTCAATGCAGGGCAGCGACGAAGATCTGGTAGAAAACCACGTTATCCTTAATGACCTGTGTCATGAATGGGACCCTACACGTCTTACAACTGTTGCCTGTGTATCAATGACACCTATTGATGACCCATATATCAAAATACCGGATGTTATTTCATACAACCATTACTTTGGCTGGTATGGTGGCGATACAAGTATGAACGGCCCTTGGTTTGATAATTTCCATAAGGTTAACCCTACAATTCCAATTGGTGTATCAGAATACGGCTGTGAAGCTCTCAACTGGCATACATCAGATCCGAAACAGGGTGACTACACAGAAGAATATCAGGCATATTACCACGAAGAACTGATAAAGCAGCTGT
>CAZYSS010000029.1:0-21008 GCA_964649845.1 uncultured Oscillospiraceae bacterium | reverse complement strand
GCATCTATAAAATCATCATTGCAGATTGCTTTCCACACTGTTTTTACAACCAAATCTTCCAACCAGTCTTTGCGGACAGTTTTCTTTTTACAGGTGCCTTTTTTCTTTGCAGCCATGCATTTATAGTATTTATACTTGGTCTTATTTCTGCCTGTACCGCTTTCGCCGCACATATAAGTTTCGCAATGTCCGCAATGCAGTTTTGTTGTCAGTATATATTCTTCCTCTGCCTTTGCATGGGCAGGGGCTTTTTTATTTTTCTCCAACTTGTACTGAACTGCATCAAAAAGTTCTCTCGGCACAATTACAGGTATTGTTCCGTATGTAACAGTATCACCGCTTTTATTTTCACCGATATATCTTCGGTTGCGTAACAGTTTATGGATATTATTGTAGTTAATATCATTACCCAAAGAATTTTTAATGCCCACCGACTGCAGCCTGTCTCTGATTTCGGTTATTGTTGCACCGCTGTTATATTTTTCAAATGCTTCTCGTACTAAAGGTGCTTTTATTTCATCTATTTCAAAGTAACCATCATCGCTGATTTTATAACCTACCGGAACAGCACCGCCATTGAATTTGCCCTTGAGAACATTTTCTGTCATACCACGGATTACCTTTTCAGACAGTTCTGCGGAATAGTATTCAGCAACCGCAACCAATGTGGATTCCAGCAATATACCACCTGAGCCGTCAGGTATTCTTTCTGTTGCAGATATAAGACGGACACCATTATTGCGCAGTTTGTTGGTATAGATTGCACTGTCGCTTCTGCTGCGGGAAAACCTGTCCAGTTTCCATACAATAACAGCATCAAATAAGCCCTTTCCGCTGTCCTCTATCATTCTTTTAAATTCAGGTCGGTCATCGGTACGGGCAGAAAACGCTCTGTCGATATAATGACGAAGAATTGTTATTCCCTCTTTTTCTGCAAAGGCTGTACATTCACGAAGCTGACCTTCGATAGATTCTTCTCTTTGATTATCTGATGAATAACGGGCATATATTACAGTTTTCATCGCTTTCACCTCCATTCCTATAATAAATAATAGTTTCCCGTTTGTGAAATGTGTGGATTGATTTGTAACATTATTGTTTATACAATTCGTAAACCACACCCGCAACAAATATACAAATAGTAATATTTTGATTTTATTGTATATACTGTTTGTGATAAAAATATGTAACGGAAAAGGAGCCTGTCGGCTCCTTTTTCTCAATCAAACAGATATTGAATTATAAATTTTACATCTCCAAGCTATTTTCATTCAGTAGAAAATCGTACACACTCATTGTTGTTATGCCATTTTCATCTCTTGTTACTTTTACAACATCTTTTACAATGATGATTTTCTTAAAGGAATCATCAATATTAAGCAAAGATGCCTTTTCTTGCTGACGTTTTTCTTCAGTAGGCATACTGAAAGCTGACTGAATATAATATCTTTTGCCGCCAAGATTTGCAACAAAATCAATTTCCAACGTACTTCTTTCCTGTCTTCCGTCTTCATTTCTTGTGCGTTTTTCTATCACGCCCACATCGACAGAATATCCTCTGCTGCGAAGTTCGTTATAAATAACATTTTCCATCAAGTGAGTTTCTTCAACCTGGCGGAAACCCAGTCTTGCATTTCTTAATCCCACATCTTCAAAATAATATTTCAGCGGTGTACCAATATATTTTCTGCCTTTGACGTTGTATCTCATAGCTTTATTTATAATAAATGCTTCTTCAAGATACTCAATGTATTGTCTGATAGTATTGTTACTTATTCTAGAATCCAACACACTTTTGAAAGTTGCTTCAATCTTCGGCGGATTGGTCAAGGAGCCGATTGCAGAAGCCAAAATATTAATCAAATCTTCCAGCTCCTGAGTCTTCTCGATTTTATGTCTTTCAATAATATCTTTCAGATATGTTTCTTTAAAGAGATTTGTCAGATAAATAACTTTCTGCTCATCGGTTTTCATAGTTGCTGTCAGCGGCAGACCGCCATATACCACATAGTCAGCCCAGCCGTGATAAATATCTCCATCATAAACAGACATAAATTCTTTAAAGGTCAAAGGATAAATATGAATTTCATCGCCTCTGCCTCTGAACTCAGTCAGCACATCTTTTGACAAAAATCTTGAGTTACTGCCTGTTACATATATATCAACATTTTTTATATGCAGCAGAGAGTTCAGCACCTCTTCAAAATCCTTGAGCATCTGAACTTCATCCAGCATAATATAGTATCTGCCGCTGTCGATAATAAGTGATTCGATATAATCCAAAATCACATCGGGGTCACGATATTGTCTGTTTTTCCTCTGGTCAAGCTCAATTTCTATGATGTGGTCCTGTGAAACGCCTTGCTCCAACAGATAGTTTTTGAATATAGTAAACAGAAGATATGATTTACCGCAACGGCGAATACCTGTTATCACCTTTATCATACCATTATGCATTCTGTTGATTAAATCATTTAAGTATTTATTTCTTTGTATTTCCATATCACAGCCTCGCTTTGAACATTTTTGTCACTTGTGACACTTTTATTCAATATCATTATATATCATAAATATCATATTGCCAAGTGATACTTTGAATATTTTTGTCACTTGTGACGTTTTTGTTCAGTATAAATCAATCATTTACACAGACTACGAATATTGTAATTATGTATTGATTTTATATATAATCCGATTCGTATTAAAATATTTTCAAGATAGACAATATGTGTCCTCCTGTATCTGTATAATAGCAATACATAAATTTAACGATTCGACCACCGGAGGAGACAAAAATGTTGGATAAAATTAGAATTGCGCGAGAAACAGTAGATGATGTTCTGAAACTACAGGAAAGTTTAGCTGTAATAATGGAAGAAGAAAATCATATCAACAATTTAATGCAGGCTATGGACGTAGATAATATTGTTGACCTTGTCTATTCTGCTCCTATTCTTGCCTATGAAGAAAAAATCATCGACTGTGAAAATATAGAGGATGAAAATAATCTTCAGGAAATTGAAAAAGCAATATCACAGTTCTACGCAAGACGAAGAACGGCAATACAAACTGCAATTGAAGAATTTGAAAGCAGTGAAATGTATAAAACATATATGGATGTACTCGGGTTAAAAGAAAAGTATGAAAACATCGCGATTGGAAGCAAAAACGATGATAGCCTTGCCGAATATCTTTCGAAAGAGTTAAAGAAATCTATAAAAGATTGTGTTGTAACTGCTACCTATAAACTGTTTATTGAACCATTGCAAATTGTAGCCATAAAAGCTGATGAGATTGTTTTAGGTACCGATAGTGAATGGGCCCGGGGAATTATAGATTACAGATTTAAAGATATAATTCAGGAAAAACTTTTCGGCATTTTGGGGATGAATATTAAGGTAACTGTTATAAAAGTATAAAAAGCAGAAATAAATGACATATTTTGTCATTATGGAGTGGTAATATATAATCAAGATAAAACATAACTAATCATTCGCAACAATTTTCCCTTGATTATTTTATGTTTTCCGTTATACTTAAAGCTGTAAGAAAAAATTCTTACACCAAATATCAATCAAACATTTCACCCACAACTATGGAAGGAGGATAATTATGACAAACTTTACACTTAACAGTAAAAACAACAACAAAATTATCAACAGAGGTCTGGTTATCCTTTCTACGCTTTTGGGATAACTGTATATTGCCTGTATCTATATGATTTGATGCCAAGCACCTCTGTAAAAAGGGGTGCTTTTTTCGTGCAAAAAATCACCCAGTATAGAAAGGAAAATTATGAAAACAATTAACGGAATTTATTCCGCAGCAGAGCTTTTTACAACAAACAATGTAGAAACATCCATAGAAGATTATGCACTGGCACAGCTGCAGATGCTTTGTGACAATCCCACATCTGAAGGCTGCAGCATAAAGGTTATGCCTGATGTTCACCCAGGTATTGTAGGTACAATCGGTCTTACAATGACCGTTGGAAACAAACTTATGCCCAACCTTGTAGGTGTTGATATTGGCTGCGGTATGACAATAGCAAAATTAAAAAACAAAAAGCTTGAATTTCAGCAGGTGGATAAGGTTATCAGAGAAAATATCCCTTCAGGATTAAAAGTAAGAAACCACATTCACCACAAAGCTGAAGATTTTGATTTAAGAAGCCTTTACTGCTACAGACATATAAACGAAAGCAAGGCTCGTTTAAGTCTGGGTACACTTGGTAGCGGCAACCACTTTATAGAAATTGATAAAGACGATGAAAACGATTTGTACGTTGTAATTCATTCTGGTAGCAGACATCTTGGTGTAGAAATCACAGAATATTATCTGTCAGCTGGTAGTAAAGCACTCAAAGAAAAAGGATTAAATATTCCTTATGAACTGACATATCTTGAAGGTGACTTATTGCAGAAATATTTGCACGATTTGCAGACAGCACAGCAGTTTGCCCAGCTCAACAGAGATATTATCCTTGCCGAACTTGAAAAAGGCTTAAAGTTGAAGATAACTGATAAATATTCCTGCATACACAATTATGTAGATGCCAGGGGTGAAACACTTGAAAGTCTTGGCAGCTCTGTTTTGAGAAAAGGTGCAATTTCTGCATTAAAAGATGAGAAAGTGATAATTCCAATCAATATGCGAGATGGCGTAATTCTCGGAACTGGAAAAGGTAATATCAACTGGAACTGCTCTGCTCCTCACGGCGCAGGCAGAATTATGAAACGCTCTGATGTGAAAGACAATTATACTGTAAACGCATTTAAGAATGAAATGAAAGGTATTTATTCTTCCTGTATCAGTAAAGATACATTGGATGAATCCCCTTTTGTTTACAGAAATATATCCGATATTCAGGAAGCAATTGAAGAAACAGTAGATATAGATAAAGTTATAAGACCGGTATACAACTTTAAGGCCGGCATATAAGGAGAAAATTATGAGTAAAACAAGAGAAATCCCTTGTAAGTATTACATTTCTTTTATGAAATGCGAAAAAGGCAGACAGGCTGAACATCTTAAATACTGTCAGCGTTGTGACAAATATGAACCACGAGTAAAAATAAAATTGCTCAATAAAAAGAAAAGATACAATGAAAAACAGCTTGGAAAGGACTCCAGAAAAGAAATTTCATTGTATCGTTAGTAAGGAGTTATTATGAATTTACCAATTACAGTAACACAGGAAGATTTATCAGATATTTTGCTTAATGTTGCTCTTGTAAGACCTGTATTTATATGGGGAGCACCTGGCATAGGTAAATCTGCGCTTGTAGAAAAATTTGCAGAAGATATTGGTCTGCCTTGTGTTTCCCTTTTAGGCAGCCAGCTCGCACCGGAAGATATTATCGGTATACCGCAGATTAAAGGTGACGTATCAGAATTTCTACCGCCAAAAATGATTGCCCGCAAAGAACCATATGTTCTGTTCCTTGATGAACTCAATGCCTGCTCACAGGAAGTACAGAAGGCGTTTTACAGCCTAATTCACGAAAAAAGAATCGGCGAATACCATCTGCCAGAAGGTAGTGTTATTATCGGTGCCGGTAACAGAAGTCAGGACAGTGCAATTGTAAAAACAATGTCTTCTGCCCTTATCAACCGTATGTTTCATGTGCAGCTTAAAGCAGATACGCGTCAGTGGCTTAAATGGGCAAAAGAAAACAACATACATCCTTGGGTAATTGACTATATTACCCAGAGACCGGACCATTTATTCTCTGAACCGCCAAAAACAGAGGAGCCTTTCTCTACCCCGCGTTCCTGGCATATGCTGAGTGATGCACTTACAGAATATGGTGTCCTGAACAGGGATGTAAATGGGAATGTACTTAAAATGCTGTGTTATGCCTGTCTTACACCAGCTCATGCCGGGATGTTCCTGGCATATACAAAAAATATGAAGAACAAAAACATATTGAATGAAATCATCGCACAGAAAGCAAAATGGCCAAGTGACCCTAAAGACAGAGATGTTCTATACTTCCTTGCACAGTCCTTCAGAGCAAAACTGCTGCAGGAACTTCCTCAGACTAAACAGGGCATAACACAGGATAAAATAGCATTTATCTACCGTGCAAAAGCTATGATTAAAGAGTTGTCTGTAATTAACTTTGAAATTGCACAGATGACTGTAGCTGCAGATGAAACCGAAGCCCTTCCAGATTGGTTTATGGTTGAAATCGTGCGTGATTTACCGAGAATTGTAACAAGAAATTAGGTGATGATATGGCAGATTTCAGATATTACTCTTTCAGAAAAGATAATTTGTCTGAAAAGGAAAAAAATATAGTTAAGGGATTTGATATTATGAATTCCACTCACTTCTTTAAAGATTTGAGAGGATACTTTTCTGTATCCGCATCAAAAGTGGGCGGAAAGAAAGCATATGCCGTTGTCGATAAGTACGGATATATTTATTTGAATCCAAATGCTATGCTCCCTGCTGAAAACTGGGCATATATTATGGCGCATTGTCTTTTACATCTTGCGTTTGGTCATTTCGATAAAGATAAAATGCCTGAAAATGTGAATATCAAAATCTGGAATAAAGCCTGCGATATTTATGTTACAAGATTTTTGCAGGATATAAAGTTTGGCGGAGCGATTTATAACGACCCTGCACAGCTTTATAAAGTTAAATTAAATGAAGAAAAGAAAACATATCAGCATTTAATTGACATCGGAGATAAAGGCGACCAGACTTTTGGAACAAATTCCGTTGATTCTTTAGATATGCTTGGTCTGGATAGACCATTAATATATAAAGACGGAGAATATAATGAACACGAAGCAGTATTTGCACGTGTATTGGCAAGATATGTTACCGATGCTGTAAGAGATGCCGGTGAGCACGAATACTATACTCCTACCGTTGCAAGAGATGCTGCCAACTGGTTTATGGCACATTATCCTCTGCTTGGAGGTATAGCTTCATCTTTTAAATTAATAGAAGATGCGAAGCTGTGTAACAGATATAACATACATATCGCTGCAGTGGACAGTGCTTTGGGTGAAATATATATTAACCCGGCAACATTTCTGACCTTGGACGAATGGAAATTCGTTCTTGCCCACGAGTTTCTTCATGCAGGACTTGAGCATGGCAAACGCTGTCTTGGCAGAGACCATTTTATCTGGAATATTGCCTGTGACTATGTGATAAACGACTGGCTTGTTGAAATGAATATCGGTAAAATGCCAGAATACGGTCTTTTATATGATAAAAGCCTGCATGGATTATCTGCAGAAGCTATATATGACATTATTATTCAGGAAATGAGAAAGTATAAAAAGCTGGACACTTTGAGAGGTTTTGGTTACGGAGATATTATTTATCCGAATACTGGAGGTGTTGATGGTTTTAGAAAGAGCATGAACCACGACGGGATATCTCTTGACGAACTTTTCAAAAACTCTTTAAGAGAAGGACTTGATTACCATACATCAAACAACAGAGGTTATCTCCCTTATGGACTTGTTGAAGAAATCAAGGCACTGACAACTCCACCTATCCCTTGGGATGTTGAACTGGCAAAATGGTTTGACTGTGCTTTCCCTACTATTGAAAAACACAGGTCATATGCCAGGCCAAGCCGTAGACAAGGTTCAACACCAGATATTCCGCGCCCCAAATATTCATATTATGAAAAAGATTTGGAAAACAGAACGTTTGGTGTAGTGGTTGATACATCCGGCTCAATGTCAAACAGACAGATCGGTCTGGCACTTGGTGCTATAGCAAGTTATTCTTCTGCAAAAGAAGTACCGGCAGCAAGAGTAGTCTACTGTGACGCAGATGCTTACGATGCGGGGTATATTACTCCGGAACAGTTATTGGACAAGGTTAAAGTAACAGGTCGTGGAGGTACAGCACTACAACCGGCAATAGATTTATTGGAACAGGCAAAAGATTTCCCACCAAACGGTCCGATTCTAATCATAACCGATGGTGGGATTGAAGATAAATTATATGTGCACCGAGAACACGCGTATCTCTTGCCCAAAGGGCATAAGCTGCCGTTTAAGCCGAAAGGTAAAGTATTTTATTTTGAATAAAAGTATATATTAATCAGTATATTTTTCGAGAGCATTTCTATAGTGCTCTTGAAATTTTTTTCTCAAGTCTTCTGGTTCTAAAATAATAGCATCAGCACCAAATTTCAAAAAGTAGTGTTCAATTTGAAGTTTAGTGCAATGGAAAGTATAAATACCACTTTCTTTGTCAATCTTGTTCACCAATGGCCTCTGTGCGATTATCTGTTCATACATTTTTTGACCTTTAGGTGTTAATGATATTTTTATTTCTTCAGGCTCAAATGCTATATATGAAGCACCTCTTTCATTAATTAATTCTTGTAGTATGTCCATTTTATATGAATCAAATTTGTAAGGACTTGGTGAAATACCAACTTTTTCGATTCTTGATATTCTAAAAGGATATGGTTTAGGTGTTTGATTTATATCTGATTTATTTTTTGAATATCCAACCAGATAGCTATATCGCTGTTCGAAATCTGCAGTAAGAAAATAGTCTGTTACTTGGTAAACAGCGCCACCTGTTGTGATTTCTAAAATTCTATTATTGGTTTTAGCTTTATTTATACTATCAATAATATCTTTGAAGTATATTTTTTCGCGCTCATATTCAGAAAGACGAACAAATTCTTCAACAACAGCTTTTATAAATTTATCCTTTCTACCCTTGCCATTTTTATCTACATAGTATCTATCTTCTTCACATAGTTCTGTGGTGATAATTCTCTTACTGTTTGATGTTCCTGTAAGATATGTTGCGGTTTCGTTATCTATGGATATTTTAAGCTGTTTATCTTTTGGATACCTTTCCAGTTCTTCAAGCTTCTGATCGGCATACTTTTTGCAATATTTATTTTTTTCAGACTCTGAAGGCCCCTGGCTACCAAATATATCAGCCCAGTCTGTATTATTTATTGTATATGTTATATTTGCTTTAGCTATAGGTGCATAAAGCTTGATTATGGTATTTATAAACGAAGATTCTGCTTCTACATTAAAACGCGACATATCGCTTCGCATTATTGTATAAGCATACATACTTATATTAATATTTTGTCGCTGTTCTTTTCCAACGCCAAGGGGATATTCAGGAAAACTCATTATTTTCACCTCAATTTCGTATTATACGAACTAAAAATAACATAAATTATCGAAAATATCAAGTAATAACAGTAAATTTAATCAATTTATACGAACTAAAAATTATATCAAATTTAATTTACGAGTTCGAATATTTTTGTTATTATATAGCCATAACAAACGAAACAACAAACGAACACATACATTTAGGAGGTAACGACTATGTTATTTACATTGGCAGCAACAACCATCACAACAGCTAAGCTTGGAGCTATCTTTTTAGCAACGGGTAAGGGTCTTATCTTGATAGACCAATACATCAAGAACAATGACTTGTAGGAGGTGAATATTATGTTAGGTCTTATTGGCACAATCCTTGTTGTAGCAGGTACAGTTATCGAAGTTGTAACTGGATAGCACCGGTATCCGTCTTTCCAAATTCAAGCACACTTTTAGGAGGTAACACATATGTTTAAACCTATCACATCTTGCAGAATGCCTGACCCAACATTCTTACCTTTCCGCCGTCGCGGTCCTCGCGGTCCTGTGGTTTATTAACCACTGGCAAAATCTTTATATGGAGGTGTTTTCTATGTTAGGTCTTCTCGGTACAGTTCTCGTAGTTGCAGGCACAGTCATCGAAGTTGCTGGCAAGTAGTCTGCATTTAATCACACTTTTAATTTCAGGAGGTAACTACTATGTTATTCGCATTTGCAACAGCATCCACTATTTCTGCAGCTAAAACCGGTGCTATACTTATAGCCGCAGGTACAGGATTACAGACTATCGACCGCTACATCAAAGACAACCGTTAGGTTGTTAACCCACCATTCTATTTTCACAGGAGGTACTTTTATGTCCAAAATCATCAGGCAAGACCCTTATGTTCCAAACCCTGAAGAAGTCCTCAAGTTTATCTGCTGGTTATTTGAATAACCATTTCACCCACTACTCTGTTACATCATTTCAGGAGGTTTATTATGTTACAATTTCATAATTTCCCTATCAAACCGCTTAGACTCATTCCATTATTTTTTGAAGATGTGTAAGGAGGTATTATTACAATTGTTAATTAATCAAAACAATAGGTTGCATAAACAAACTGTTTTATCAGTAACGTTTTATGCAACCTACATTTTTTTATTTTGGCCGCTTATGCGGTCTTTTTTTATACATACAAATAATTACTCGTATCCACTGGAATGGTATGGGCAGATACCTCCGTTTTACAGAGGTATATAGTAGAAAATGAAATCAAACAACAGTTACTTAGATGTTTTAGATACCTTCGTTTTACAGAGGTATATAGTGTTATGTTGACATTATTAATATAGAAAAGTTTTTAGATACCTCTATATGACGGAGGTATATAGTTATTACGGAAATCAGCTTTTAACAGAAGATGGTTTCAGATACCTCGATTTCACGGAGGTATATAGTCCAGCAATTATCAAATGGCAGGATGAACTTGGTTTCAGATACCTCGATTTCACGGAGGTATATAGTTGATAAGGAAATCGTAGAGGAGTTCTATAGGTTTCAGATACCTCGATTTCACGGAGGTATATAGTAGTATTATAACGGTGTAAAAGCAAAGAAAGGGTTTCAGATACCTCGATTTCACGGAGGTATATAGTTCTTCCAGAAGCGCTGTGAACGGAAGGCTTGGTTTCAGATACCTCGATTTCACGGAGGTATATAGTAGGCTGGCAAAAAAGCCAGTAAAATAAAGGGAAATCAAAAATTTTCTTTTATTCAAAAAAACAACATCATTTCAGCATTTTATGCACAGGGGGATCCCCCCTGTGCAAGTCTAGTATAATGTTGTGTGTTTATTCTTGTCAAACAAGTCTTCAATAGTCAGGTTTTTAAATCTTGGTAGGTTATAACCAAATGGTGAGCATAAAGCTTTAACCATATCTTTGTTATAAGTACCATTATCAATAACCAAATCTTTATATTTTTCTATTGTTACTCCTGAAGTTACATACTTAAACACTTCACGCTGAACCATGTAATGATACAAAGAATAGTAACTTTTGATATTCTTAATTTCTGATACATAAATATATGCTTTTCTTATAGCTGAAAGATGATCTACTGTATTTCTGAAAACTTTAACAGAGTGTGAATCTGTATTTGAGATGTTAACAGCCATATATGAACAAGCTTTTTTGTTAAGTATCGCTTTACCACCTGTTTCTGTTATAAACTCTTTTGTGATATCAAAACATCTATTATAATAGTTATCCAATGTATGTCCTTTAAATGCGCTGTCGCGTTCCAGACAATGAAACGCCATGAAATAACGTGAATTGATATTTACAAGGTTTTTTGTTACCAGATAAAGATATGTAAGATAAAGGCCTATAACATTTTTTGCAAGTTCTTTCTCGATTTTTTCTTTGGCGGAAGCATTATTGCCTTGCTTTATATTTTCAAAGTTTTCAAAGCGTACATTTTTGATTTTATTAATAAGGAACTCAATTTTTTCTTTTGGTGCAGTATTATCCAATTTGCCACCACAGGAAATATAATACCTGTCAATCTGTAGCTGAGGAATGCCGGAAAGTACAAAACTTATAAGATTATCATTTTGTGCAAGCTTACAAATGGTATTAGTGTCAGTGTAACGTACAAGATAAAGAAAACGGCTGGATTCCATAACGTTGTTTACGATAAAGTTACGCAATCCTTTGTCTGCATTGGATTTATCCAGCATTTGGTCAAAATATTTTTCCAAAGTGGATTCAGTCTTATTTGTGCCTAATACCTTGGCAGCTTCCATAAACAGATATTTCGGTGTTTTCACCAACGCCTTTTCCATACGGGCAAAGCTGTTGACCGCTCTTAATTCGTCAGCAATTTTGTCACTGTTTGCAAACATTCTATGTGTTTGCGCAAATTCCATTGTACTACCAGTAATCTCATTATAAACTGTACACAAACTGTGAATGTTTTCGAATTTACTTACAAGTGTTGTCAGCAGGTCATTAATTTCTTTGCCGTCCAGCAGCATAGTTATCATATAAATAAGTTTTGTAAAACTACTTATATTTCTACTTTCAAGTTTTATTCCGGCAAGAACAGATTTGTCAATGCCAAGGGACTGTGTTTTTATTCTTTCTTCGATTTTATCATCAACGATTTTAATTACAGAATCTTTGATAAGCGCACCATTTCTATCCCATGCCTTGCGTGATTCATTCTGATAGATTGATACCTTTTCTTCTTTACTTTTGCATGCTCGTAAGCTTTCTATTATACCTGAAGCAGCAGCATAATCCTTATAATCTTTGAAAAGGATAAAGTCTATGGCCTTATAGATAAATCTGCGGCTGTTTTGATTGTTGTCTACGTACTTTCTCAAACTCTCAGCTTCAGGTAAAGACAGCATGGTTTCGCGCAATACTTTTAGTGACAATCCAAGATTTTTATAATCTTTTGTTACAGTAAAATCATAATAATCTTTTACAAATTCTTTCTTTAAGGCCTGTGAGCTAATGTTAAAAACATTCAAAAGAATATCCATACTTTTGCCACTTGTGCTCCAGAAGGAATTGTTTACGTCTTTGATTTTTGAATCATACAATCTATCAAGAAAGTCATTTATATATTGGAATTTATTATCGTTTTCGAAATTATAAATCGCCAACTTATATTTGTCATATTGATGTGCACAAAACTGGCGTATAGCACCGCATAAAAGAAGCATATAATAAATATCTTCTTTTGGTTTTCTTTCGGCACTTTTACCCTTTGGGAAATAAAAAGCATTGCCAAAGCATGCCAGTTTTGGAGAACTGATAAATTTTTGGAAATTGTCGTACTGTTTATCGGTTTTTGTAAATTTAGAATATTCCTTTATAAAGCCCATATTGCCAATAAAATCGGAATGTGTTTCATCAGCAATTATATTATTCAAGCTATATATAATATTTCCAATATGCTGGGCAAGAATTTTTTCTATATCCAATATGTTATAGGCTACCTGAATATGTATATTATCAGAATAAACTTTTCCAAAAATACTTTCTTCAAGTGGTACTTTTAGGCGAGTCTGATCAATACCTACATTATCAAGATTAAATAAGCCATCCGCGGTAATCTTCATATTAGCAGGGTTTGTGATTACAGCTTCATTGTTTGTTTTAGAATTTCTAAAATGTAGTTGGCGTTTATTGTAATCCATATCATAAACTGCAGGGTTATGAATGTTTTGAATATCACCATCAAATAAAACCTTCTCCATAACAGCTTTGTTCCCTTTACCAAATGAAGTGGTTACTATCTTTTCATCATGATAGAAAACAGATTTCACACCCACAACTTTAGCAGAAGATTTTTCACCGTGGAAAGATGAACCAGAGAAAATCTCTTTTTCTGTTTTAAAAGGTATTGGTGGTGTTAATGGTTTATGATTATTCTTTTTAATAACTTGTGTTGTTGCTGTATCATTAAATAAAAAATGTTTCAATGTCAAATTATATACTTTTGTTTTGCCAGCGTTATGATCATAGCGTGTTTCAAACAAAACTATATCATTTTCTTTAAAATCATCTATTGAAATCCCTTTTAAAAGACATCTGGAATCAAAGTAATATGCATCGTCTTTTTTCTTTGATGTAGGATTTTCAATAAACCCAATTTTTTGTCCACTCTTATTTACTCTTATTGCTGTTATTCTACTTTCTATTTGTTTTTTCATAGTATGATTCTCCCTAAATCATAAACAGTGTTATTACATCAACAATATCATAGTGAAATGTGAAAGCGAAATAAGGCTTACGTATATAACTGCATAATATTTGAAATTGTATTTTTCATTTCTCCCCTGAATTCTAATGGCTTCAAAACTTCCACCATTGTCCCCTGACTTAATAGCCACATCATAATGCCTTTACCGTATACTTCGGCATTAATTATGTAACCTGTTTCATCTTGTTTTATAACTTTAGCCGTTGGAAGTCGGTCAAGAACAGCCTCGACACTTTTTCCTGTATACTTAAATTCAAGATTTATAAGGTTGCCCGGATACATAAACTGTACTCTTTTACGGAATTCCCCTTCATCAAATCTATCTGAATAAGGAATTGTAAATTTACAACCAGCTTTTTTGAAACTTTTTATTCTGTCAACTCTGAAAACAGCTGGATAATCGTATCTTTGTTCAAATTCCCCTTCTTCATTCTGTTCAACGATATATGCATTAAGATAGAAGTAATATTCTGAAAAAAGCAATGCTACTGGTTGAATATATCTTGTAACAGTGTCTGACTTATCACTTTGACGGAGATATTGAATTTCCAATACATTACAGGCTTTTATTTCCGAGCCGAGCTGCCAAAGCTTGTCTTTAATATGAGACTGGTTGTGTAGTTCCACATAATGAAATTTCTCATTTGCGATAAGTTCTGAAACCAGTTTCATATTTGTTTTAGGTACACAACCTATGAGAAGCTTGTTTAATATTGAATTTATCTCGTCTTTTGTAAAAGCACGACTTTCAAGAAGAATCTTGCTTACAGCAAGGATTTCACTGTTATCCATTATTGAGTCTTCATTGCCGCACATAACAAAGCCACCTTTAGCACGGCTGTATTCAATGGTACGTGTTTCATTTGCGTTAAAGGCAGTTTTTTCTGCAAGAAATGCTCTGATGTCATCGATATCTCGCTGTATTGAACGTGCATCTACACAAAATTTTGCAGCTTCTTCTGCTTTATTAATAATTTTACCTTCGCAAAGCCTCTCATACATATCAAGAGTTCTGGTGTTCTTTGAAAATTTTTCAGACATATGTGCCTCCTGGACAACAATGACAATTAATGTCACCATTGACTGATAAAATATATTTACCTATTAATATTATAATAAGATTTATGACATATATTGTCAATGCGGAGAGTATTATGATAGATAAAATTCTTAAAAAAATCAAAGAATGTTTAGATATTTATGATTATGAACCTATAGACTTCTCAAATATTGACAGAAACAATCCACCCATATTTGGACCAGAAGATATATTTGAGGATTTATATGATGAAGAAGACGATTCCGAAATTGTACTTATAGTATTATTTTTAATTATTGCGGTTGTTGCATTTGTTTACGCATCATGTACATTTATAGAAATAATATCGTCTTTTACAAGGTTTTCTTTATAAAAAATACAGCGCTGGTAGGTCCAGTGCTGTATTTTTGATAAGTATGCTTTAAACTATTAAAGGAATAGCATATAAAATTAAAGCTATTGCAGAAATAATTGTTGTTACTATCAACAATGTTTTATTACCTTTAGTTTCAAGTTCTGCTTTTAAAGCTTCAATTTCCTTTTTAAGCTCTTCTATTTCTTTATCTTGTACCTTATTTTTTTCGATTATTTCATCTATAAGATTATCCTGATAATCATCAGCTTTGAGCATTTCTTCGATAAAATTTCTATGTTTTGCAGTTATGTGCATTACATCTTCTATTTTTAAGGCATTTTCTTTTATATTCTCTGCATTTTCGGCAATCTGTTTATCTTGTTCTTCATCTACTTGCTCCATTTCATCCAAACGTTTATCCTGTTCCTCATCGGCTTCTTCCATCGCATCAATACGCTTGTCTTGTTCGGCCTCTACTATAACAACTTCTTCAAGCAACTTTGTATGTTCCTGAATATTTTCAGCATTTTCGGCAATTTGTTTATCTTGCTCTTCATCTACTTTTTCCATATCAGCCAGCAATTTACCATGCTCTTCTGCTTTACGATGTTGTGCACCAATAGTATATTGCTGTTCTTCGATTTTTCTTGTATGTGCTCTTATTTTATTTTCAAGTTCAGCATCTTTTTTCATTTGCTCAACAAGAATCTGTGCCTGTACTTTACTTTGTTCTTCTTGTGCAGATATTTTTCCATCATGTTCATGCACAATTCGTGATGTTTGTTCCTGTTTTGCCAAAACATCCTGCTGCGCTTTTATTTGTTCCACTACATTGTACAGTTCTTCTTTTGCTAATTCAGAAAGTTCTTCCTTGCTTGCACCATTAAGTTTTGCTTCAAGTTCTCTTACTATAACTCTGTTAGCAGCAATACTTGTGCATCCTATCTGAATCATAGCTTTTGCAATATCTGCTATTTTTTTCTGACATTCAAAAGATACATTCTGTGCTTCCGAAAGTTTTTGAAGTGCTTTTGTAACATTGATTTGCGTATCCGCTAAAGATGATTGTGCACCTGCTACCTCAGAAACGGTTTCCTGCACATCTTCGATGACAGCCTTTTTATTAAACCATCTTACTTTCTTCTTTCCTTCAGCTTTCACCTTAGCTTTTGCTGCCAACTCACGTGCTTTCTCGACTTCTTTTGTAGCCAATTCAACTTCTTTCTGAGCATTTTCAGATACAACGCTAAGTTTATTCAGTTCATTACCTTTATCATTTATAATTGCAAGGATATTTTTTGTTTCTTCTTTTGATAAAACAGTCAAATCTGTATTTTGTTCTAAATTATTTTTATTTTCCATTAATTTTCTCCAAATCTAATTTTATCAAGCATAGTTTTTCTTACATCAGGATGATATTTAGACATCAAATCGATATGCTCACTTATTTTCTCTAAATTCTCCTGTATGGCTACTAAATCTTCTTGATAGCTTACCATCTTGAATTGCATATAATCATATGCTTCTTCTATTGTTTTTGCTGTATCAACTGCAGATAACCACATAGATTCTTGCTGTTCCGCCAGTTCACTTTGTGCTATGTAAACCTGTGCACATTTGTAGTAAACCTTTGCATTCATTAAAGTCAATTGTTGACTCATAACCGCTATGCGTTCGTTACGTAATTTGCTACGTTCTACACCCATCTTTGCATCAGTTACACAAGCAATAGCAAAACGACCAACTCCTACAAAGTTTACACTAAGAACAAAGTTCTTTAAGAACTGTGCGCTATTACCACCAGATTTAACACCTGAACGAATAGCCGCATCAGCCATATCGACTGCCGTGAATGTACCCGAAGCAATTGTCATCATTCGTTCTACTGTGCGATTGCCAAATGGTATTACTTTTTCCCAGTCAATTCCTTCAAAAGAATTTTCTTTCTTGTATTCATTTATCAAATGACGCACAAAATAGAATGTTCGAACCAGTACTTCATTGATTATAACTGGTACAGCCTGTCTACCTAATTCTTCAGCAATTCCTATCTCCGTTCTTAAATCCACTTTTTGAGTTACATATAAGTAATCAACTACTTTAGGTAAGCCAGTTAAATTTAATGGAGGTACACAAGAAAGCTCTTTAAGCAAGGAAACAAATAATCCTGGAATTCCTGCCCCCCTGCCTTTGCTGCTGCTTGAACCTGCAACATCGGAGTACAGATGTAAGCACCAATTATCAATAGCTTTTACCACTTGTATAATGGCAGGAGCACTCGCTAAAAGGTGTGCTAGTTTAAAAACAGGCTCAGGTATTTTTTCTTTTTCTTCTTCGCTTATATTTTTCTCAGCTATATGCACAAGCCAATTTAATAATCCCGAAATAACTATCGGTAACCACAGTTCCATAAGTTCTTCTGGATCCGTTTTAACAAATTTAATTGTCCATTTACCTTCATTATTTACAAATGTAGCCACTCTGAAAAACTGTACAACAATTGATGCTATCATCCCTATTAAAGAAGCATGATGGGCTATGTCATCAAGATGATGATTTGCTGGACTACTACCAGCACCATGAAATAAATTATCTTGAGGAATTGGATGATTCTCTTCTAAATATTTAATAGCACGTTTAAGTACGGGATCTTTTCCTGTTTCGGGCACATTATTTGGATTAGAATAAAATTCCGTGCGTACTCTTTTTTTTATTTCTTCTATTTCTTCTTTTGATAATTTTCTACCTTTTTTCTTAGCACCTTCAATTGCTTTTTTTACGGTATCATCTTGCTTTTCTTTTAACGCTTTTTCTTTAACTTTCTCTGCTATTTTCTTCTCTGCTTCTTCTGTTGAAGATTTAATATCCATTTCCTCAACAAAAACACTATCAATTAATCCTGTGAGAATCCCACTAGCCACTGCGATAATATAATCCAATCCATCTGCATGATTTGTAAGTCTATCAATCTGTTTATTAAGAATATCTACCCTTGCATTACATTGTTGCAATTGTTCATCAACAGATTGCAGTTCTTTTAAAATTTGAAGTTTTCTTTCATCTGTTTCTGTAGACAAGTCAACAGGAGGTAATATCTCAAACTCAACTTCAAAATCATCAACTTTGGTTTTTAAACCTATCAAACTTTCCATGACATACCTCATTCATAACTTTCATATTCTCAACTTTGTCGCAAGACATTTATGGATATCAACACACTTGTGTCTTTTTTTATTTTTCATACATATGTGTCTGCTGACTAACAACGACAATTAATGTCACCATTGACTGATAAAATATATTTATCTACTAATATTATAATAAGATTTATGACATATATTGTCAATAATGAGGTTTTTTATGGATAAAATAATTGCTAAATTAAAAGATATCATTGATATTAGCGACTTTACCCGTATAGATTTTAACAATATTGACAGAAACAATCTTCCCATATTTGGACCAGAGGATATATTTGAGGATTTATATGATGAAGAAGACGATTCCGAAATTGTACTTATAGTATTATTTTTAATTATTGCGGTTGTTGCATTTGTTTACGCATCATGTACATTTATAGAAATAATATCGTCTTTTACAAGGTTGTCTTTATAAAAATACCGCACTGGTTAATCCAATGCTGTATTTTTTATAAAGACAATTTTTATTTCACCTCTATTTAACTCTATTCTAATTTATTTCCCGACAGCATTGCTTCCAAATCAAATTTATTATACAATTTAAGCAAATAACGGGAACAATTTAGATATTGTTTTGTCGTATTTTATTAGAGGCACACAAAGGAGGTGATAATATGCCTATTATACTTAAACGTCCGGACGGAACAATATCAAGATACCGCAACTGTGAACTTATTCCCGCATATCTGCTTATTCCCAAAGAACTGCTTGTTACAGCCAGTGCAAAAATCCGTGATTTGCCAAGAATAATAGCCTCATACTTTTATGATAAAGATGTTATGGATATTGTGGAAACAGATTTATTTTTTGAGCGTGTTTCAAATGTGTATTCATATATGGTATGGAACTATCTGAACAGAGGCGCAAACTCTCTGCATTATTCCAACACTGACCCCGGTTGGATTCTGTCCTATAAAATTGATATCTGGGTTTCTCCCCTTATACAGCATAAAGTGATACCTGATGTACATGAACTTACCAAATATGCCGAAACACCTGAAGTTGTCGGGTACACTTCTATGGAAATATTTGAACGGCTTATTGCATGGTCAGTAGAGCAGGCAATGCAGCAATATGATATTCAGAAAATCATAGAACTGATAAAAGAATACCCCTGTGCAGAAGATTTCTCCGTTTTCGATAGCCATGCAAAGACAGACTTTATCCGCAAATGGTATCACACACGAACCAAACATCCGCAGATTTCTTTGGAAGAATTTCAAGAAAATTATGCTAAAAACAATAACGGCAAAGAGTGGGACACCGTTGATGAAAGTATTGACTTTGAAAAAGAGCTGACTGAAAAAGCTACTGTAGAAAGCTTTTTGGAAACACTGACTGAAAAAGACAAAGCTATTCTCAATATGAGAATGGACGGATACACTCTGGAGGAGATAGCTGATGAGCTGGGCTATGCCAACCACTCCGGTGTATTGAAAAGAATAAGAAAAATCGGTCAGGCATATGAAAAATATACTGACGTGGATTTTGGATTTTCAGAAAAGAAAATAGTATAACAGCACCTTTTGCATATGCAAATAAAGGTGCTGTTTTTGTATGCATTGTATAAAGTATTAGTGGAAAGTGCCATTATGGCACTTTTTCTCTATACAATCAATCAGAAAGTGCCACTTTGGCACTTTTGCACCTTCGCTAAATATTTTGTTTTTCTGTACACTAAAATCAGAAAACAAAGAAAGGACTGATGATATGAGAATATTTAAAAAGCTCGGTTTTATTATGTTTTTATCCTGGTTAATCGGAAACTATTACAACGGAGGTATATTATGAAACTGGAATACAGAAAATGCGGAGATTATCTGATACCTAATATTGAGCTGCCATCTGCACCTAAAATCGGGAAATTTGGTGAATTGCGACACAGCTACCTGCGAAAGCACAATGAGCCGTTATTCACTTCTCTTATGATGAAAGACCAACTGAACAGCCATCTTGAAGAGATTGACAGAGTTGCAAATGATACGTATATACGTATATTTCAGCAATTGAAACAACAATACGGAATTACCGAAAAGCTGAAAGCTGACAATCAGCTGTTATGGGTTCAAAAGATGAATGAGATACATCAGATGGCAGAAGAAATAGTTCGTGAGGAACTGATTTACAATTGATTGGCATAATTTTTTAAGCACCTTTTTGAAGGTGCTTTTTTAATACAGATTTTTATGGAATGCAATGTGTCTCATACTGTAACAAGCAGGGAACTTGTACGGGCAAGTTCCGCAGTTTCAGGGGCCCATGCCCTGAAAGAAAGGAGTTTTATGAAAGAAAAAACAACAAGAATAGAAATCAGGCTAACGCCTAAAGAGAAAGATAAAATAAAAAATCTTGCAACAAGCTGTAATTTATCTACATCAGAATATATACGTCAAAGGGCATTGGGCTTTGTACCGAATACGGTACAGCCTGATGTCTTTTATCTTTTCTACAATCAGCTGTGCGCTCTTTGCAACAGCATTGAAAACAATATAACTGACGAAACAGAAATGCTGATTGTAAATCTGG
>CAZYSS010000028.1:0-21167 GCA_964649845.1 uncultured Oscillospiraceae bacterium | reverse complement strand
ACTGACAACAGATTTACAGTCTGCCCCCTTTGGCCACTCGGGAACACTCCCACAATTTGGAGCTGGTGGACGGATTCGAACCCCCGACCTGCTGATTACAAATCAGCTGCTCTACCGGCTGAGCTACACCAGCTAATCGCTTAGCTTGTCGCTTCCTTGCGACTGCTCAATTATAATACCACAGGTTTGTCAGAATGTCAACACTTTTTTGAAAAAAATTTAAAAATCTTAAAAAAAGTTTTCCGCCGCTACAAAGCTGCTTATTTATGTTTTTATAAATATATGTTATAATAAAATATTATAGCCTGAAATACGGGAGGCTTCAATTGAAAAACTTATTTTCCTATTTATACAACGGTGCAGGCGCGCTGAAAACCGCTGTCTGCCTTATGGTGTTGGCGCTGTATATGGTGCTGACGGTTTACAGCGGCGGCAGTATACCCCAGATGATGCTGTTTGGCTGGATTATGATAATATACATATGGCTGCCGGGCAAATGCTGGAATATGCTGCTGGGCGGCAGCAGGCAGTTCAGCCATATGGACACCGGTATTGATATTCTGCTGGGTACAGGCTTTTTCTGTGCGGTGTACTGCGTGGCAATGCGTCTGCATATGAAAATACTGCTGGCGGTGGTGCCTGTGGTGTTTGCCCTGCTGGCGGTGATGCTGGTTATCCGCCGCGGATACATAAATCCGCCACCGCAGAAATTATCACCACGACAATGGCTGCTGGTACTGCTGTTTTTTGCACTGCTGCTTTTATACACATTTACCGGCGTGATAAAATATGCCCTGCCTGCCAATGTGGGAGATACCCTGCTGATGCCTGATATGCTGTGGAACGTGGGCAACGCCAGTAGCTTTACCATACGATTTATCCCGGAAGACATCAGATATTCCGGTGTGCAGCTGCATTACCACTATCTGACAGAGCTTTTTGCCGGTGCTGTGGCATGGCTGAGCGGTATCAGCGCTTACAATGTGGTGGCTTTCTATATGCAGCCATGGGTACTGATGTGTGTGGTGTACTGCCTGTACTCCTTTGGCAGAATTTATTTCCAGCAGGATGGCCGCGCAATGCTGTTTACATACTCTATGTTTATTTTCGGCTGCGGCAGTATGTGGAACACCTTTCTGGACGGCAGAAGCGATTTTTTCAACGATAACGCATATCATATAATCACAAATGTAAACGCACAGGCCACTGCAGTGATTTTTCTGTGCATTTTCGGCGGTATGTTTGTACAGCTGCTGCGCAAAGGCTTCAATCCGGGTTTTGTGCAGACTGTACTGATGCTGGCAGGGTTCTTTATGCTTTCCTTTGCAAAGGGACCTGTGGCGGCCATTGTGGCTGTGGGCAGTGCAATCACCCTGGTTTGGGTATTCCTGCAGAGAAAAGCCGGCTTCAAAGCACCCGTGTGCGCTGTGCTGCTGGCGGGTCTGTTCTTTGTGGTATACAGCCTGTTCTTTGCTTCAGGTGCCAACACAAGTATGGCTTTCAATATATGGGGTACATTGTCAAAATCCGTATTCGGCAGCTTTCTCAACAGCCTGTTTGTCAGCGGTAAGCTGAAGCTGTGGTATGCCGCACAGATTGCACTTATGTTTGTTCTGGTGGTAGCTTTTGCACCGCTGCAGGGTTTTCTGTACTATGTGGGGCTGGCAAGGGACATCAGAACCCTTTTCTGTCTGGACGGTGTGCGCCTGTGGACCAACAGTCTGGTGGTTGGCGGCTTTATGGCCTATTACCTGTTTGACCATTATGCAATGAGTCAGGTGTATTTTGCATTTCTGGCCCTGTTTTTCCTGCACCTGATGGCGATAGATAATCTGGACCTGCTGACAAAGAACTGGCAGCAGTATATAACAGGCATGATGGCTGTTGTGGCTGTGACCACCACAATATTCTGCTATGTGAACTTTATAGGCTCTGGTGCAAGATTTCTGGCAAGAAATATGGGCATAATAGAAAAATATCCATATAAGACAGTTGTTACAGCTGATGACCAGCTGGCTATGGAATATCTGAAGCGGAACACAGACACCTCTGCTCTGTTTGCAACCAACCGAATACACCGGGATGACCGCAAAAAAGACGGTGTGTCCAATATTTACTCCGCTTTCAGCGGCAGACAGAGCTATATGGAAGGCTATGCCTACGCCCTGACCAATATGGGTGTGCCATACTATGTGGTAAGCCAGAGGCAGGATATAAACGAAACCCTGTTCAGTGCTGATACCTCTGCAGAGGAGCTGACATATCTGTGCCGTACAACAGGAATAACCCATCTGGTGTTCTCCAGTCAGTTCAGCGGAGATGAAACTGTGATTTCATCGGTGTTTGATAAAATTTATGACAGCAACACGGTGCGCATTTACGCCACAGGTGTTACACCGCTGGCAAACCATCCACTGTATCAGCCGGAACTGGCAGAATACGGTGAGGGTATAAAAGATTGATTATAAAGGGATGCTTTGCATCCCTTTTTTATTGAAAGTAACAGATATGCTTGGTATAATTGAATTATCAAAAAAACAAGAGGTGGACTATGGTTAATTTAGGAAATGAATGGGATAAAGTACTGCAGGGGGAATTTGACAAGGAGTATTATCTGAAACTGCGTCAGTTTCTGAAAAGTGAATATGCAAACCACGTGATTTATCCGGATATGTATGATATTTTCAATGCGTTAAAGTACACCTCTTACTCTGATGTAAAGGCGGTAATCATCGGTCAGGACCCGTATCACGGGCCAAATCAGGCTCACGGGCTGGCATTTTCTGTGCAGAAAGGTATTACCCCGCCGCCCTCTCTGGTAAATATTTATAAAGAGATTGAAAACGAATACGGCGTGGAAATGCCAAAAAATTACGGCTGTCTCACCGGTTGGGCAAAACAGGGTGTCCTGCTGCTGAACACCACCCTGACTGTGCGCGCTCACAACGCCAACAGCCACAAAGACGCAGGCTGGCAGATTTTTACCGACAATGTTATCAAAAAGATGAACGAAAGAGAAAAGCCTGTAGTATTTCTGCTGTGGGGCAGCCACGCCATCAACAAGCGCAAGCTGATTGATGAAAGCCGTCATCTGGTGCTGACCAGTCCTCACCCAAGCCCACTGTCTGCCTATAGAGGCTTTTTTGGCTGCAATCACTTTAAAATGGCAAACCGGTTTTTACAGGCAAAGGGTATGACACCGATTGATTGGACTATCAGGGAGGAATAATATGGCTGTTATAGATATTTCAGGCTTTGCGCCTAACAGTATTACAGACGGGCCGGGTTTAAGATTTTCCGTTTTTTGTCAGGGCTGTGTACACCGCTGCCCCGGTTGTCATAATCCGGAAACCCACAAATTTGGCGTTGGTGTGAAATACGATGTGTATGATATTTACAAAATGATAAAAAAAGACCCCATTGTAAGGGGCGTCACATTTTCCGGCGGAGAGCCGTTCTGTCAGGCAGAGGGCTTTTATGAACTGGCAAAACTGTTGAAAGCAGACGGCTACGAACTGGCTGCTTACAGCGGATACACCTTTGAACAGCTTATAAAGGATAAGGAAAGCTATGAATACAAGCTGCTGCAGCTGCTGGATATTCTGGTGGACGGTCCTTTTGTGCTGGCAAAGCGCAGCCTGTCTGCAGGCTTCCGCGGGTCAACCAACCAGCGCGTGCTGAATGTGCCAGCATCTCTGGAAAAAGGTGAAGCCGTGTGGGAAATTTCTGCCCGCTGGCAGACATTGAATACAGTGATGGAATAAAAACAGATGTTACTCTGTTAAAAGATAAGGGAGGCGCTTCGCCTCCCGTTTTTATTTCAAATCATCCAATATTTTTGCGCCCTCATCAATCACCGGCTGCAGAAACTGCCGCGGCAAATCCTGCGTGCCGATAATCATCAGTGCTTTTGTCAGATAACCATTGATATGGCTGTGGTCTGCACCTGTTTTTACTACAGATGTGGCAATTTTGCTTATGATTTCCATAATCTGTAGTTTAATCTGCTTTTCCTGTGGCTGTTCTTCGTCCAGCAAAGACATATCAAAATCATCGTTGCGGCCGCATTTCACCTGACATACAGCACAGTCAGGCACAATTTTGTCCTTTTCTTCTTCCACTGCTGCCAGCATTGTGTCAATGTCATCATCAGTTGCAGCCAAAGCTTTCACAATCAGAGGAAAAGTATTGTCTGTAATAATATCGTCATTGCCAAAGGTTGCCCTGGCCAGACCTATCAGTCTGCCTGCCAGCATATTTCTTTTATCCATACTGCCACCTATTTCAGAATTTTGCCTTTGATGGAGATTGTAACCACCTGCAGAGGAATATCCTTGCCGGAAAGCCCAATGGCGTTTTTAACAGCGTATTCCATGCCGCCACAGCAAGGCACCTGCATTCTGGTGAGAACTATGCTTTTTATATCATTTGCGGCAAAAATCTGTGCCAGCTTTGCGGAGTAATCCACAGCATCCAGTTTAGGGCAGCCGATAAGTGTCACGCGGTTTTTCATAAAATCGTTGTGGAAGTTTGCATAGGCGTAGGCTGTGCAGTCTGCGGCAATAAGCAGGTTACAGCCGTCAAAAAATGGTGCTTTCACAGGTACCAGCTTTATCTGTGCAGGCCACTGCATCAGCCGGCTGTCTGTAGACACAGAACTGCCCACATAATTGCAGGACTGTGTGCCCTTTTCAGCCATAGCCCGTTTTACCGCTGCCTCGTCATAGGCAGGAGCTTCCCTTTCTTCAAAGGAGATGGCGTTTACAGGGCAGGCAGGCAGGCAGTCGCCAAGACCGTCACAGTAATCTTCTCGCAGCAGCTTTGCCTTGCCGTTTACAATGCCGATGGCGCCTTCGTGACAGGCATTTGCACAGATGCCGCAGCCATTGCAGAGATTTTCGTCTATTTTAATAATTCTTCTTTTCATATTCAAATTCTCCTGTTGGGGATGTGTTTTTATTTTAATATGATTATAAATAAAACCGGCGTTCTGCGCAATATTTCTGTGACTATGACACAGTTCCAAATACAGGGAAAAATTGTGTGGCAGTCTTGATGTAAACGGACGACCGCAGTAAGCGCAACGCCAGAAAATGCGAGCCGGTCCTGAGAGGCCAGTGGTAGTGAGCGTAGTTGTGCCCCCTACAGATTGTATTTTCCGGCCACCTTTGCGGATAAACCGCCTGGTTACAATTCCGCCCCTGCTTGTTGCACAAAAAGCACCCTGCCTTTTACAAGACAGGGTAATTTTTATTTGCCATTATTTCAGCAGTTCTTCTACAGCTGCCATAGCATTGTCCATATAGTCGCCTTCAAACAGTTCGATTACGCCCATATCACAATTTTTAGCCAGCTGTGGGTCGATTGGCAGTTTAGCCAGAACAGGCAGGCCATATTTTGCTGCTGTTTCTTCCACTTTGCCTTCGCCGAAGATATACATCTTCTTGCCGCAGTCAGGACATACAACATAGCTCATATTTTCTACCAGACCCAGAACAGGAATGTTCATCATATTTGCCATTTTCACAGCTTTTTCCACAATCATGCCAACCAGTTCCTGTGGGGAAGCCACGATGATAATGCCGTCTACAGGCAGTGACTGGAACACTGTCAGCGGAACATCACCTGTTCCCGGAGGCATATCAATAAACATAAAGTCCACATCATCCCAGATAACATCTGTCCAGAACTGTTTTACAGCATTGGCAATCACACTGCCGCGCCATATAACAGGGTCTGTTTCATCTGCCAGCATAAAGTTTACGCTCATCAGCTTAACGCCTGTTTTGCTCATCATAGGCAGGATGCCCATACCGTTGCCCTGTGCTCTGCCGTGAATACCAAATGTGCGGCCGATAGATGGACCTGTAATATCAGCATCCAGAACAGCTGTTTCGTAGCCCAGACGTCTTGCACTTACAGCCATCATACTTGTTACCAGGCTTTTGCCTACGCCGCCTTTACCGGATACAATCCCTATAACTTTTTTGATTTTGCTCAGTTCGTGTGGGGCTTCTTTTGCAATGCCGCCTTCTCTGCTGGAACAGTTAGCAGAGCAGTTTGAGCAATCGTGATTACAATCTGCCATTTTCTTATACTCCTTGATATACAAAATAAGTATTTAATTACTTATATTAGTATAACACTTTTATTTTTTGTGTCAATGGCAGCTGCTGCCGGCGGCAAAACCTTCATATTTGGAGCGGGTTTCCTTCATAAAACGCAGGTAGCCTTTGGCCAGTTCCTTGTCGTCTTCTTCACTGTCTGAAAATTTGGCCAGGTTTTCGCTGATGTCCTTTATGCCCATTTCATAGCCTTTTATCAGCATTTTGGCCATATTTTCCACGCTGTCGTTAAATGTTAGCTTCATATCCATAGCCCACTCCGTGCCGGCTTCTGCCATAGATGACAACGGCTTTATAGGCTTTTTGCCCTTGATGTTTATAATGGCGTTTTCAAACTTTTCATAGGCGTGCAGGTCATCCAACAGACTTTCGCGCAGGCTTTCATCGTTGCATAATTCTATCATATGACGGGTGGACAGCATGCCCATCTGCACATTGCCGTTCAAAAAATAAAGTAATCCTTTTTCCATAATTGTACCTCCACTGGTATTGTGTGCAGGAAAGAGGGGAATATACGGACAAGGGAAATATAAAGCAGGGAAGGGTGGTTTGTGGATAAAACGATTTCCGCGTAGGGGAGAGGTCCCCCTCCCGTAAAAAATGAACGGTCAAGAAAGCGAAGCACCTGAATGGTAAGCATAGCGCCGGGATGGTTTTCTGCGCAGTAGAAAATGCGAGCCGGTCCTGCGAGCGTAGTGGTCGCGAGGCCAGTGGTGTTCCCTACAAAGTTTGACAAACCACCCAACCGCCCGCGGAATAACGATGAATTTTGTATTTTCCCAAAATCGCGTAGGGGACGGGTTGACCGTCCCGTGTACAAGCATTGAATTAATATTTTGCTGCTACCGCGCAGGGGCGGATATTATCCGCCCGCGGGAGGCGAAACGCCTCCCCTACGGTTTGTGGGCAGTCCAACCCGCGTAGGGGACGATGCCTACATCGTCCCGTTGGATAATCATAAAATCTGAACATTTCCACCTACCCACGTAGGGGACGGCCTCCCGGACGTCCCGAAAACGGACGACCGCAGTAAGTGTACCGCCCAACAAATTCCATATCACCATTCCCAATCTTACAAAATTGTCACTTTAAAGTCACTGTATTGTAAGATTACTGTGTTATTGTATAATAGAATTATAATAACTATCCCACGGAGGGGCTTATGGAAATACTCAGGGCAGAAAATCTGTGCAAAATATACGGTCGGGGGCCAAACAGGGTGGTGGCTCTGGACAATGTTTCCTTTTCTGTAAATCAGGGGGAATTTGTGGCCATTATCGGTGCATCAGGCAGCGGCAAAAGCACCCTGCTGCACGCCCTGGGCGGTGTGGACAAACCCACATCCGGAAAAGTTTACCTGGACGGCAAGGACATATACCTGCAGGACGATGAACAGCTGGCAATTTTCCGCCGCCGTGAAGTGGGGCTTATTTACCAGTTTTACAATCTGATACCTGTTATGAATGTGGTGGAAAACATCACTATGCCGGTGCTGCTGGACCAGAGACAGGTCAACGCAGACCGTCTGGACCAACTGCTGGAAATACTGGAACTGAAAGGCAGGGAAAACCATCTGCCTGGGCAGCTGTCCGGCGGTCAGCAGCAGCGCGTTTCCATCGGCCGTGCGCTGATAAATGCACCATCTGTGGTGCTGGCAGACGAACCAACCGGCAATCTGGACAGCAAAACCAGCCAGCAGATTATCGAACTGCTGAAATATTCCAACAAAGCCTATAACCAGACGCTTATTATAATTACCCATGACGAAAATATTGCCCTGCAGGCAGACAGAATCATTGTGCTGCAGGACGGCGCCATTGTCCGTGATGAGGTGATAAGAAAATGAATATACTGCACAGATATACACTGCAGACGCTGAAAAAGAACAAAAGCCGCACGCTTGTCACAATTGTGGGCATCATACTGTCTATGGCTATGCTTACAGCGGTTACAGTGCTTATTTCTTCCTGCCAGGCTTTTCTGGTGCGCTGTGCAATTGAAGACAAGGGCTACTGGCATGGGGTGGTTTACTCTGATGATACAGAATTTGCCGCCACCCTGGCAGAAAACACCGGGAATATGGGCCTGCACAGTACCTTTGCCCTGCAGCGCCTGGGTTATTTTCTGCGGCATGACAGCAAAAATTTTTACAAACCATATATTTACGTGGCAGGGGTAGACAGCACCTATTTTGAAAATATGCCTGTAAAGCTTACACAGGGGCGTTTGCCGGAAAATGAAAACGAGATAATCCTGCCGGACCACCTTGAGGCCAACGGAGGAATAACCTGTGAACTGGGGCAGAAGCTGTCTGTGGACCTGACGCTGCGCAGAAACCGTGACGGGCGGCTGCTGTGGCAGGACACCGACTATCTTTCTGTGGAACAGACAGAGTATCTTTACTCCACACAATACACAGTGGTGGGGTTTTATGAAAAACCATCTTTTGAAAGATGGTCTGCACCGGGGTTCACCGCCCTGACGGTGTTTTCTCCGTCAGTACAGCGGCCTGCAGATGTTTATTTCATAGCAGAGAATGCCTCGGATTCCGCCCTGCTGCTGTATTCCTGTCTGGAACTGGCAGGCGGCGACCGCGGTGAAGTCAATCTGGATCTGCTGCGCTACACAGGGGTGGACCTGCAGACAGGCTACAACAGCAGACTGTATCAGCTGGCAGCAGCACTTATGCTGATTATCATACTGGCGTCTGTCTGTCTTATATACAATTCGTTTTCAATATCAGTAAATGAAAGAATAAAACAGCTTGGCCTTTTAAGCAGTATAGGCGCCACTGCAAAACAGCTGAAAAGCGCCATACTGTACGAAGGACTGGTGCTGTGCCTTGTGGCGGTGCCTGTGGGCATTGTCAGCGGTATTGCAGGCATTGCCCTTGCCCTGAAATTTGCAGGGGCAAAAAGAATTGCCGCAGGTCTGCAGCGGGTTTCCATCACAGGTGCCCTGCCCACCGTGCCTTTTGATATGGTTATTACCCCTGCCGCCATACTGGTGGCGGTGATGCTGGGTGTGGCTACAGTGCTGGTTTCAGCCTGGTTGCCCGGAGCAAAGGCCATGTCCCTGCCCACAATAGATGCCCTGCGCCAGACCTATGACACCGACATAAGGGTAAAAGACATCAGTGGAAAATCCTTTATGGACCGTTTCACAGGTTTTGAGGGCAGGCTGGCAATGCGCAATTTCCGCCGCAGCCGCGGCAGGTACCGCGCCACAATCATCAGCCTGGCTGTAAGTATCACCCTGTTTGTATCCACCTTTATTGTGGTGGACTATATGGTGACAGAGATGGAAAACTCTGTCCGCGGTGTGGACTATGACCTGATTTATTACTACAACAATCACAACGACCTGCCTCTGGAGGAGCGCTACCGGCTGCTGCAAAAGGCAGACGGTGTAACAGACAGCGGATATTTTGTGTCTTTCCGAGACTATGTTACAGTGGAGGATATGTATATAACCAACCCTGAAAACATACGGGCAGACAGCCGCACGATGATGACCATCCTGTTTGTGGACGATGTGAACTTCAACAAATGGGTCAGCGGAAACAGCCTGGACCCTCGGCTTTTCTTTGACGAAACTGCACCCCGCGGTGTTTCCACTAATTTTTACCGCAGCTATGATATAGGCAGTGGCATATATACAGATTATCAACTGCTGAACAGGGAAACTGTGCCTGCAAGAATGAGTGCATACAGCGCTGAATTTGAAATAGTGTCAGCCTGCAGCAATCTGCCTTTCGGCGTGCGGGAAACTATGTACTCCATGCCTGTGGTGTTTCCTTTCAGTATGCTGAAACGGGTGGTGGGGGACGCAGGCTACAGCCGGGGAATGATAAACTGCCGTATGGCTTTTGCCTCACGGGACCCGCGGCAGACCCACACCCATATGGAGAATATTCTGGGCCAGGCCAGATACAACGTGTACAATGCCAGGGCCACTTATGACCAGACCTCTGCGGCCATCAGCCTCGTGTCTTTGTTTGTGTATGGGTTTATCGCCCTTATCAGCCTGATAGCCACAGCCAATGTGGTAAACACCATATCCACCAATATTTCCCTGCGCCGCAGGGAGTTTGCCATACTGAAAAGCACAGGTATGTCAGAAAAAGGCTTTTCCCGTATGCTGAAAACCGAATGTATGATTTACGGTCTCCGCGCCGTGGCAGGCGGTCTGCCGGCGGCGGTGGTTATTTCCTACACAGTGTGGAGCCGGTTTACCCGGTATTCCGATATTGCCTTTCCTTTTGCAACGGTGATGTATGCCTGTATGGCGGCATCCGCCGGTGTGATGGCAGTGGTGTATCTCACCACACTTTATGCCACTGCACGCCTGAAAAAGGAAAATCTGCTGTATCTGCTGAAAAACGAAAACATATAGACAAACAAAAACAGGAGAGCACTTCTGCTCTCCTGTACAATTGTGGTTTTGTACAAACTAGTTGTTATCTGTTTTCCCTGCGGTACAGGGATGGTGAAATGCCGTAGGCTTTTTTGAAAATGTTTGAAAACCGGTATCCGTTGCTGTATCCGTTGTCTGCGGCCACTTGGGACACGGTTTTGTCTGTCTGCAGCAGTTCCTTTGTGGCAATATCCAGCTTGGTACGGGTTATAAACTCCTTGCTGGAAACACCCAGCACATTCTGGAAGCATTTATACAGATAACTCTGTGACACGTTGCACAGGCTGCACAGCTCCTCCACGGTAACTGCCTTTGACGGATTGCTGATAATATATCTGTGGCAGGTCAGCACCATATTCTCTTCTCCCAGAGAGGCGGTTTTGCTTCTGCTTTCTGCCATACTGTTGTGTCCGTTGTAGAAAATTATACCCACCAGCCTTTTCACCAGCAGGATGGTGTTGAAATAATGGCCGTCCTTTTCCTCTGCAGCATTTCTGAACACAGCATATATGTACTGCATTGTGTTTTCCGGTATAAGTCCCGGGTATATGGCGATATCCTGCAGCCCCAGCACCCGGCGGAAATCCGCATCCTGCACAGGATTTGTCAGATTAAAGTTCACCGCAACAAACTGGCATCCCTCATCACCGGAAATTTCTGCGTGGTAAAGTGAGCCTGGGGCAAATACCACACAGTCTCCGCTTTTTGTGTAATAAATATTTTTTCCTATGTAAATGCTGGCCTGACCTTTCAGCATCACCAGAATTTTATAACTGTTCAGCACAGAGCGGGGGCTTTTCTTTGCGCTGTCCTCGTTCAGCCAGGCTATGCTGGTTATATCAAAGACAAAGCTGTCCAGCCTGTCGCTGGTCCTGTCCTTTGACAGAAGTTTTACGGTAGATTTCATTTGTTTCTCCTGTTTTTATCTTTCTGTATTGATTTTAACATAAAGTTATTATTTAGCCAAGCAATAACAATGCTCTTGTTATGTTTTTTATATTTTTTGGATAATTTTTGGTATTGATATATATTTATCGAATAGTATTATATATAGTGAAGCAGTTTAATACTAAACTTTAAACTATGATAAACAGGAGTAAAACAATGAAAAGAATTACAGCTATCATTCTGACAATGGCTATGGCTCTTTCTATGGTTGCATGCTCTTCCACACCAAAGAACGAAGTTCCTGTAGTGGAAGCTGATGTAACAAAAACAGCCGACATTGTTATCGTTGGTGCTGGCGCAGCTGGCCTGTCTGCAGCTATCGAAGCAGTTGACAACGGTGCTGAAAGCGTTATCATCATCGAAAAAACAGCCACAACAGGTGGTTCCCTCAACTTTACAAGCGGTTCTATGTCCGGTGCTGAAACAATCATTCAGGAAATTGACGGCGTAGAAGATACAAAAGAATCCTATGTACAGGACATTCTGAAAAACGGTGCAAACCTGGGTGATGAAGAACTCATCCGTGCATACGTTGAAGAAGACGTAGCAGCTATCCAGTGGCTGTGGGACAACGGTCTGTCTGACAACACATTCTCTGTAGACCGCGCTACAGGCACAATGTCTGTGTTCGCACCAGAACACGCTCTGTACTCTATCAAGAGAACATACAAAGCATCTCCACACGATTCAACAAAATACAAATCAGCAGCTCACGAAATTCTGGACACAGTTGTAAAAGCTGAAAGCAAAATCGCTATCGACTACCAGACAGAAGCAAAAATGCTGGTAAACAACGAAGCTGGTCAGGTTCTGTCCGTTGTTGCTGAAAATGCACAGGGCGAAACAGTTCTGTACACAGCAAACAAAGGTCTTATCATGGCAACAGGCGGCTACTCCGGCAACCTGGAAATGATGGGCGCATTTACAGAAAACGGTTCCAGCTACCTGGTAGGTGGTTCTGATGCAGCAGACGGTTACGGTATCTACATGATGCAGAACGTTGGTGCATACATCGACGAAACAGCTATGGGTTATGTTCCAACATTCCCAATGGGTCTTGATACAGGCGTTGGCCCTGGTAAAATCGCTTCTACATATATGTGGAAAAATGGCGCTATCTGCGTAAACCAGGAAGGTCTCCGTTTCGTTAAAGAAACAGAAGCAGACCCAGCTATCCGTGAAGTTGCTCTGGAAGAACAGACAAATGCTATCCAGTACGATATCTTCACAGACAATATCATTGAATCTGTTGAAACACTTGGTTCTTCAGTATTCTGGAACTACTACTATGCTCCTGGTAAACCATACAACAGCTTTGTAATCGAAGCAGATTCTATCGAAGAACTGGCTGACAAAATTGGTGTTCCAGCTGACAACCTTGCAAAAACAATCGAAGACTACAACGCACATGTTGAATCTGGCGAAATGGATGAATTCGGCCGTGAATTCACAGAAGACTCCCTTGATGGCAGCTACTCCGTAGCTATCAACAAAGTTGAAGGCGACAAATACTACGCAATCGCTCAGAGAGCTCTGGTTGTTATGACACTTGGTGGTGTTAAAACAAACACATCTGCACAGGTTCTTGATGCAGACGGCAATGTAATCCCAGGTCTGTATGCAGCTGGCGAATGTGTTGGCGGTATCTGGGGTAAATTCGTATCTGGCGGTACAGGCGTAATGGGCCCTATCGTATTCGGCAGACTGGCAGCTCGTGCAGCTATGACAACAGAACTGGCAGAAAGCTACACAATGAAAACAGCTCAGACAGTTATCACAGAAGATATGTTTGCTGTTGAAGAAGAAGTTGTGGAAACAGAATCCCGTTTCGATATGTCCAAAGCTCTGAAAGATGGCGAATACACAGCAGAAGTTGAAGGTCAGGAAGGCCCAATGACAGTTAAAACAACTGTTGCAGACGGCAAAATCGCAGCAGTAGAAGTTGTTTCCAACAATGAAACACAGTCTATCGCAGCAGCAGCTCTGGAATCAATCCCAGCAGCCATCGTTTCCGGCAACACTTGTGACGTTGACGCTGTTTCCGGTGCAACACTGACATCCAACAGAATCATGGATGCAGTTGCACTCTGTCTGGCACAGGCAGCTGAATAAGCTATCATAATTAAATCCATCATATAAAACAGAAAACCCACCATGAAAGGTATTATCCTCCTTTCTTGGTGGGTTTCTTTCTGTTTCGGGAATTGTCGCAAGCTTCGGGACTGACCAGATAAAACGGTGCCTGCATTATCCGCAAAAAACATATAAATTATTATTTTACAGTAGGGACGGATGTCCACATCCGTCCGTTTTGGGCATTGCGCGTAAGAGCGTAGGGGCGAACAGTGTTCGCCCACGTGAGGCAAAACGCCTCCCCTACGAAGTCTGATAAACCACCCAACCGCGTAGGGGCGGGCGTCCTCGACCGCCCGTGGAATAACCACCAACCCCGGGTTCTGTCATACGAGGATAGTGGTTGCGAGCATAGTAGTACCCCTATGATTAAAGAATCCATATGACTGCGTAGGGGCGGATATTATCCGCCCGTCAGAAGGGCGATTAGTGAATCGCCACTACGTTTACAAGTTGCCAGATACCGCGTAGGGGACGGGTTTCCCGTCCCGTGAAATAAGCCAAAACAAAGATTATTCATAAATCCCGTGGAAAAACATATAAACTGCCCACACCCACTCAACCACCAACAAAAAAGGCACCCGTCGGGTGCCTTTTAAATGCAGCTATTCACTTATTCCACAACGTATTTATCGTCTTCAACTTTATTCAGCTTCATACCGTAGAATGCCTGGCAAATTTTAATAAAGTCTTCTGTGTCTTTCACACCTGCTGTTTCATACGCGGAATGCATTGCCAACTGTGGGAGGCCTATGTCCACTGTGTTCAGCGCCACCTGTGTGTTGGAAATATTGCCCAGAGTGCCGCCACCGGCAATATCGCTGCGGTTGGCAAAGGTCTGGAACGGCAGACCGATGTCTTTCAGCAATCCTTTGAACACAGCAGCAGAAACAGCGTCTGTTGTATATCTCTGGTTTGCGTTGTATTTGATTACAACACCCTTGTTTATTGCAGGGCGGTTTGTAGGGTCTGCAATTGCAGGCTGGTTAGGGTGCACAGCGTGGGCGTTGTCCGCGCTTATCATAAAACTGTGTGCCAGGGCCTTGCGATATGTGTTTTCATCGCCGCCCAGGGCTTTTGTAACCCTGTTGAGAGTGTCAAAAAGGAATGTGCTTGCTGCACCCTGTTTTGTGCTGCTGCCCACTTCTTCATTGTCAAAAATTGCCAGCACAGCCACCGCTTTCACAGCTTCCTGTGCCAGAAAGCCTTTCATGGATGCAAATGCACACTGCAGGTCATCCAGCTGGCTGCTACATACAAATTCGTTGTTGGCCCCCAGAACAGTGCCTTTCTGTCTGTTGTACAGGAACAGGTCATGGCCGATAATATCCTCTTCTTTCACTCCTGCTTCCTCTGCAATCATAGCCATAAAGCTGTTGCTGTTTTCTTTCAGGGCGTACAGCGGCAGCATATCCACCTGTGGATTGAACTTTTTGCCGTCATTCATGTTTCTGTCCATATGGATTGCCAGATTTGGAATAATCATCAGGTCGCGGTCTATATTCACCAGCTTCTGCTGATAGCTGCTGCCCTCTCTCACAATCAGGCGGCCTGCCACAGACAGCGGTCTGTCCATCCAGGTGGACATAATCATACCGCCGTAGCGCTCTGTGTTCAGGGTGATGTATGGCCCTGTGGTAATCTGTGGATTTTCCTTGATTTTGAATGTGGGGCTGTCACAGTGGCTTGCCACAATATTGAAAGCCTTTACCCCCTCTGCAGGCACTCTGAAAGCCAGCACAGATGAATTGTTGCGGCACACGTAATAGCCTTTGCCTGCTTCCAGCTGCCAGTCATCCTGTTCATACAGGCGTGTGAAACCTGCATAGTCCAGTCTTTTGCTGATTGTGCTTACCGCGTGAAAAGGTGATGGGCTGTTTTCTATAAAATTCAGTAAATCTTTTATATTTTCCATAGTGTTTCTCCGGTTTGTATTGATAAGTTTATCATAGCCTGCCCCATCTTTTTTGTCAATAAACTGATTGTCAGCGGAGAGGATATATTCTATAATATAGATAAAGTACAATATGTGATTGACGGGAAAGGAGATTATTATGAACAAACAGCAATTACCATCTTATGAACCTGTAAAGCTTGGAGATGGCTTCTGGGCCATTGAACAGAACGGCGTGCGCTGCTATCTTTTTGAGGGGGATGAAATGTGCCTGCTGGTGGATGCTGGTTTTGGCGGTGACCTGAAAACAGTGTGTGAAAGTCTGACAGACAAGCCGGTTCAACTGCTTATCACCCACGCTGACGGAGACCATATGGGTGCAGCGGCACAGTTCGGCCCTTATTATATGCACCCTGCAGAATATTCATATCACCATATCCGCCACAACAAACAGCCGGATGCCATACCATTGTGGGAAGGTGACAAAATTGATATAGGTACATTCTGCTTTGAGGTTGTGCTTATCCCGGGCCACACACCGGGCAGTATTGCCCTGCTGGAAAGGGAAAAACGCTTTATCCTTACAGGTGACACTGTGGCAAAAGTGCCTGTGTATATGTTCGGCACAGGGCGCAACCTGCCGGCATATCTGGCATCCCTGGGCAAACTGATTGATATGGCATCTGCCTTTGACACCATCTGGCCTGCCCACGGTCCGCGGCCGCTGACACCGCCTGTGCTGGAAGACCTGCGCCGGCTGGCTGCAGAGATACTGGCAGACAAATGGCCGCAGCCACAGCCTGCACCGCCACATATGCCTGAAAGCGTAAAAGTCTACTCTGCCCACGGCGCAGCCTTTTTCCTGGAAAAATAAATAAAACCAAAGCCGTGCTGTAAACCAGCACGGCTTTTACTGTTCAGTTTTCGGTTATAAATGGCTCGATATATTCCTGTATAAACAGACATCTGTGCAGGCAAAAATACCACCCGTTAAAACGGTCGGATATTTCCATATAATGCGTAGGGGCGGATATTATCCGCCCGTCAAAAGGGCGATTCGTGAATCGCCCCTACGTTATATAAGTTGCCAGATACCGCGTAGGGGCGAACAGTGTTCGCCCGTGGGAGGGCGTGGAACCCTCCCCTACAAGGTTGATAAAAACCACACCCTTACAAATCTTTTAAACTTACCACCCTGTAGGCAGGTGTATAATGGCTGTGATAGATTTTTGTATGGCTGGTTGGGCGTATGCCACCTGCCAGATATTCATCCACCGCCTGTTTTGCGGCTGAATAATCAAAATCAAAACCGCCGTTTTCAGCCATCTGCAAAAACAGCTCCACCTTTTCCATAAAGCCTGCGTCGCTGCCGCTTTTCCTGTTGGCACTGGTCACAAAGGCGGTGTTTATATCAGCCAGCCTGTTTTCGTCAATTCCCTTTATGCACAGGCGGATATATCCGCCGCCAATAGGCTGGTTAGCTTCGGCAGGCAGATGCCTTACCTGCTGCCATTCCTCATACAGTCTGTTTTTGGCGTAATCCGGGTCGGCTATCAGATGCCCGGGACCAAATTCGCTCTGGAAAATCAGCTTAATATAGTCCTGTGGCTGCGCCTGTGGGTGCAGTTCTTTTTCATCGATAATAAAATCTTTCATATTCTTTTTCCTGTAGGTCACATAAGTATACGGCACAGTGCTTTCATATCTGGCTTCCACTGTTTTGTCAAATCCGCTTTCCTCAAAATCCGGAAAATAGGTGTCGCCCTCAAACTCTCCGTCAATTTCAGTTATATACATCATATCTGCCATTTCAATGGTCTGGCTGTATATCTGTGCACCGCCTCCGATAAATATATCCTTATCCGGACAGAATAATCTGGCCATGGCAATTGCACCTGTTATGCTGCTGGCAGTATAACAGCCATCTGCTGTGAAATTTTCATTGCCGCTGATTACAATGTTCACCCTGTCAGGCAGCGGTCTGCCCAGGGAAACATAGGTTTTGCGGCCCATTATCACTATGTTGTTTTCTGTCAGAGCGCGGAAACGGCGCAGTTCTCCCGGAATATACCAGGGCATACTGCCTTTGTTGCCTATCAGCCTGTTTCTGTCATATGCTGCAATAATGGAAATCATAGTGTCACCTGTGAAGATAAAATTAAATGGTATGCTGCTGTAAGTGCAGGGTAAAAGCGTGCTTGAGTGGGTATGCGATTCCTCGGTCAAAGTCCTCGGAATGACAGAAACCGGATTTTGTGATTGTTCCACGGGTGGTTAATATACCCTTTCAGGATACGCGTCAGCGTATAGTGCTGCTTTGCGGACAATGCACTGTCAGCTTTGTTTCCTCCAATTATACCACATCTTCTTGATTTTTACACATTTATCCTGCATAATATGGAATATACTATAAATGGAGGCGGCAATGCATTTCAGTTATTCTTACACCCCGGCTGGTCTGGGTGTGGCAGGCAGATTTATCCTGGCTCTGATTATACTTGTTGTGATGAAAAAAATAAATAAAGGAGACCCGGAACTGGACCGCGGCATCCGTCTGTTGGCGTTTCTGGGTGTGGCGGCAGTGGTGGTTGCATTGCTGCTGGTGGTGTTGTGGTTTGTGCTTTTTGGCGCGGCATTCAGCCTGCCCTTCTTTAGTCATGTTTACTATTAAAAGGATATTTTTTTTACCAAGTATTCACAAAAATGTCAATTGACAATGTTATAGCGGTGTGATAAACTTTAGGTAAATAAGGGAGTAGTCGACAGATTACCTGTTACAAAGCCAACAACCGAATCATAGGATTCTGGCTATGTATGAAATGACGAGACTTATCTGCAAGGGCAGATAGGTCTCTTTTTTTATGACTTGCCCTGTGCAAATACACCACAAATTTTTTACAACTAAAAAAGGGGAGTAATTGTGAAACATTATTTAGAAAAATTTGAAAAAATCATGCAGGACCTGGGCGTTACAGCCAACGGCCTGTCTGAAGCAGAAGCTGCTGACAGACTGGGCAAATACGGCCCTAACAAGCTGAAAGAGGGCGAAAAAGAAAGCCTGCTGAAAAAATTCCTGAGCGAACTTTCTGACCCTATGACAATAATCCTGATTGTTGCAGCAGTTATCTCTGCCATCACAGCATCTATTTCCGGCGAAGGTTACGCAGATGTATTCATTATTATGTTTGTTGTTATTATGAACGCTGTTCTGGGTGTTTATCAGGAATCAAAGGCAGAAGCAGCTATCGAAGCACTGCAGGAAATTGCAGCTGCCACGTCAAAAGTTATCCGTGACGGCCACCAGCTTACAATCAGAAGTGAAGAACTGGTACCGGGTGATATTATTGTACTGGAAGCAGGTGACAGTGTCCCAGCCGACGCACGTATTATCGAAAGCGCCAGCATGAAGATTGAAGAAGCTGCACTTACAGGTGAATCTGTACCTGTAACAAAACACGCTGATGTGATGGAAGCTGAATCCAACGGCGAAGTACCTCTGGGTGACCGCAAAAATATGGTATACATGGGCTCTACAGTTGCATACGGCCGTGGCCGCGCTGTTGTAGTAGGCACAGGTATGGAAACTGAAATGGGTAAAATCGCTGACGCCCTTACACAGGCAAAAGACGAAGACACACCACTTCAGATTAAAATGGGCGAACTGTCCAAAATCCTTTCATTCATCGTTCTTGGTATCTGTGCTGTAATCTTTGCAGTAGACATCTTCAGAAATATGTCCACAGGTATCACAGGCACAATGATGCTGGACACATTTATGGTTGCTGTTTCCCTGGCTGTTGCAGCTATTCCTGAAGGTCTGTCCGCAGTTGTTACAATTCTGTTGTCCATCGGCGTTACAAAGATGAGCCGCAACCGCGCTATCATCAGAAAGCTGACAGCTGTTGAAACACTGGGTTGTACACAGATTATCTGTTCTGATAAAACAGGTACACTTACACAGAATAAAATGACAGTTGTTCACCGTCACACAGACAGTGAAAAACTGCACCTTATCGCTATGGCTCTCTGCTCTGACGCTGAACTGGAGGGTGAAAGCGCAGTTGGCGAACCTACAGAATGTGCTCTTGTAAACGATGCTTACAAAGAAGGCATGGCAAAACACATCCTCAAGGGTGAATATCCACGTGTGGGCGAAGCTCCATTTGATTCCGGCAGAAAGATGATGAGTACAGTTCACTCTAACCCGGGCGGCGGCTTTATCCAGTTTACAAAAGGCGCTCCTGACGAAGTGCTGAAACGCTGTTCAAAAGCTGTTGTAGACGGTAACGTTGTTGAAATGACAGATGCAGTACGTGCATCTATCCTGGCAGCAAACAAAAATATGGCAGACCAGGCACTGCGTGTTCTCTGTTCTGCTTACAGAAAATATGATGCACAGCCAGCTTCCAATGAACCGGAAGATCTGGAACAGGATATGATCTACCTTGGTCTGTCCGGTATGATTGACCCAATCAGACCAGAAGTTAAAGATGCCATAGTTGAATGTAAAAACGCAGGTATCCGCGCTATTATGATCACAGGTGACCACAAAGATACAGCTGTTGCTATTGCAAACCAGCTGGGTATCCTGGGTGAAGGTCAGGAAGCTATCACAGGTGCACAGCTGAACGAAATCAGCGATGAAGACCTGTATGCAAACATTGAAAAATACTCTGTATACGCACGTGTACAGCCTGAACACAAAGTTAGAATCGTTTCCGCATGGAAAGAAAAAGGCAAAATCACAGCTATGACAGGTGACGGCGTTAACGACGCTCCATCTATCAAAACAGCTGACATCGGCGTAGGTATGGGTATCACAGGTACAGACGTTACCAAGAACGTTGCAGATATGGTTCTGGCAGACGACAACTTTGCCACAATCGTTTCCGCAGTTGCAGAAGGCCGTCGTATCTATGACAACATCAGAAAAACAATCCAGTATCTGCTGTCCACAAACGTGGCTGAAGTTCTGGCGGTATTCTTTGCAACGCTGCTGAACTTTACAATCCTTGAACCAGCCCACCTGCTGTGGATCAACCTAGTTACAGACTCTCTGCCAGCAATCGCACTGGGTATGGAAGAAACAGAAGCAGACAGTATGAAAAAACCACCACGTGACTCTGCAGAAGGCATCTTTGCCGGCGGTATGGCTCTGGATATTATGTACCAGGGTATTGTAATCGCTGCTCTTACAATCCTGTCCTTTATGATGGGTCACTGGATGGAAACAGGCAACTGGGCTATCACAAACAGTGCAGACGGCGTGACAATGGCATTCCTTTCACTGTCACTGATGGAAATGCTCCATTCCGTAAATATGCGTTCCCGCCGCGGTTCCCTGCTGAAAATGCCACATCAGAATAAATACCTGATGCTGTCTCTGGCAGGTACATTTATCACAACACTGGCAGCTATCTATGTACCATTCCTGTCCAATGCATTCGGCTTTACACACATCAATGCTATCGAATGTATCACAGCTATCCTGATTGCTCTGTCCATAGTTCCAATCACAGAGCTTATCAAAGCATTCCAGAGAAAAGCCGGTAAATAATCATAACTGAAAATTGCATAAATCATAAAGGCACCCGCACAATGTCATTAAGATAAGAAAAATATGTCATTCTGAGGAACGAAGTGACGAAGAA
>CAZYSS010000027.1:0-21414 GCA_964649845.1 uncultured Oscillospiraceae bacterium | reverse complement strand
CCATCGGTTCGAATCCGATTATCCACCCCACATAAATCAAAGAAAGGCTTTAGGCCTTTTTTTGATATATGGCTGTTTTGGGCTGTCGCCAAGTGGTAAGGCAACGGACTTTGACTCCGTCATCCCGCAGGTTCGAATCCCGCTAGTCCAACCAAAAAATCCTCAGGACATTTGTCCTGGGGATTTTTTACTTATGAGGGATTCGAACCTGTGAAGGTCGCGGCGTTAAACAAACAGTCCGGTGGACTGTTTGTAGCCAGCGAGAGCCGAGCGCATCAAGCGAGGCCAGTTAGTATGCAAGGCACAAAGTGCCGTAGCAGACGGCGAATCCCGCTAGTCCAACCAAAAAGAGAGTAACACCGTATGTTGTTGCTCTCTTTTCTATTACACAGGATTCAAATCTGAAAAAAGCTACAATATAAAGCAAAACAGTATCTTGTTAAAAACAACTGTCTGAAATAAAAAGTCATAGATTTCAATGTTTTGTTTTGTATCCCTTGCCTAAAAATTATCTGTTTTTTTTGTTATTTTTTAACGTAAAGTACTTGACTTTACTCCCTCGATGTATTATAATAATTAGCGTTGTAAAGTGGTTACGCTTTACGGAAAGGAGAGAAACAATGTCAAAGAACCTTGAAATGTCATATCTGTTGGATTTTTACGGCGAAGTGCTGACAGAAAAACAGCGCGATATGATGCAGCAGTACTTTAACATGGATTTATCTCTTTCAGAAATTGCGGACAACTTCAATATCACCCGCCAGGGTGTGAGAGATGCCATAAAGAGAGGGGAAACAATCCTCACTCAGCTGGAAGGCCAGATTGGTTTTGCCGCAAAATACCGTGATTTAATCAGTGGTGTGGACCAGATAAAAATATTGGCACAGAATATTTCATTCTACAATATTGCATCATATACCACAAATGATGAAATCACAAAATCTGCCAACAAAATTATGCAAATCTGCGATGATTTGTCCAATGGTTAAGGAGGGCGAAAGATGGCATTTGAATCATTAAGTCAGAAACTGTCCAACGCTTTCAAGAAACTGAGAGGCAAAGGTAAACTTACCGAAGAGGATATCAAACTGGCTATGCGTGAGGTGCGTATCGCACTTCTGGAAGCAGACGTTAATATGCTGGTTGCAAAAGACTTTATCAAGACTGTAAGCGCCCGTGCAGTGGGTGAAGAGGTTATGAACAGTCTTACACCGGCACAGCAGGTTATCAAAATCGTAAACGAAGAGCTGACTGCTCTTATGGGCAACGAAAATGCCCGTATCAAGTTTGCCAACAAAGGACCAACAATCATTATGATGTGCGGTCTGCAGGGTGCAGGTAAAACTACACACACTGCAAAACTTGCCAAACTGTATCTGAAACAGGGGCACAGACCTCTGGTAGCTGCTCTGGACATTTACCGTCCTGCTGCTATCGAACAGTTGGAAATCGTTGCAAAACAGGCAGGTGTTCCTGTATTCCAGATGGGCAAGACAGACCCTGTAGTTGTAGCAAAAAATGCTTACAACCACGCAAAGGATTACGGTAACGATATCCTTATTCTGGACACAGCCGGTCGTTTGCATATCGACCAGCAACTTATGGAAGAGCTGACAAATATCAAAGAAACTGTACCGGTATCAGAAACTTTGCTGGTAATTGATGCTATGGCAGGTCAGGACTCTGTAAACGTTGCAAAGCAGTTCAATGAAACAATCGGCCTGGATGGTGTTATCATCACTAAAATGGATGGTGACACACGTGGCGGTGCTGCTCTCAGTGTAAAGGCTGTAACAGGCAAACCAATCAAATTTGTGGGTACCGGTGAAAAGCTGGATGATCTTGAAGCTTTCCATCCATCCCGTATGGCCAGCCGTATTCTGGGCATGGGCGACGTGCTTACTCTTATCGAAAAAGCACAGGACCAGGTGGACCAGAAGGCTGCCGAAGAAACCGCCAAAAAAATGATGCAGAATAAGTTCGACATGAACGATATGTTGGAACAGTTCCGTCAGGTTAAAAAAATGGGTGGTATTTCATCAATGCTGTCTATGATGCCGGGTGCCGGCCAGATAAGTTCAGATGATGAAGAAGCGGCTGAAAAAGAGCTGAAAAGAATAGAGGCTATTATCTGCTCTATGACAAAGAAAGAAAGGGAAAAACCTTCCATTATTGATGCCAAGAGAAAAAGAAGAATAGCACAGGGCTCCGGCACACAGGTGCAGGATGTCAACAGACTGCTTCGTCAGTTTGAGCAGATGCAGAAAATGATGAGACAGTTTACAAAAAATCCAAAAGCCTTTAACAGAATGTTGAAAGGCAGATAAAAATTATTATATCATTATAACAGACACAGATATTCAGTATATTTGACGCACAGCGTTTAATATAGACAGAATTCTTATGGAGGTAAAAGAGATGGCTGTAAAAATTAGACTTCGTCGTATGGGTGCTAAAAAAGCTCCTTTCTATCGTGTAGTAGTTGCTGATTCCCGTTTCCCAAGAGATGGTAGATTTATCGAAGAAATCGGTACTTATGACCCAACAAAAGAACCTGCAATGGTTTCTATCGATGCTGAAAAAGCAAAAGCTTGGATTGCTAACGGCGCACAACCAACAGATACAGTTAAAGTTCTTCTGAAGAAAAATAACATTATCTAATTCCGGAGGCCTGTAATGGAGCAATTATTGGTTAACATTGCAAGAGGCCTTGTAGAAGATAAAGCTGCAGTTACAGTTACTGCTGATGAAAAAAATGCAGAAGGTGTAACAGTGTACCATCTGTCAGTTGCTGCTGACGATATGGGCAGAGTTATCGGCAAACAGGGACGTATTGCAAAAGCTATCCGCACAGTTGTCAGAGCTGCCGCAAACCGTTCAGGTGAAAAGGTAGTTGTGGAAATAGACTAAAAAATATTCGGGTGCTTCAGCTATGAAAGCACCCGTGTTTTATGTCATAATCACGGCGCATATGCGCTGTATGATGATTTATAAAAATATTCAAGAGGTCAATATGAGTTACATTGAAACTGGTGAAATTGTTTCTCTCCATGGTATTCATGGTGAGGTAAAGGTTTATCCGTGGGCAGACTATCCTGAATTCCTGGAGGAGTTTGACACATTTTATATCAAAAAGAATAAAATGCATTATCAGCGTCTGCACGCATCCAGTGTAAGAACACATAAGGGGATGGTTCTTATTCAGTTTGACGGTATCGATAATCCGGAACTTGCCCGTAATATTATCGGTCAGGTTATATATCTGGACAGGGATGAAATTGAGCTGGAAGAAGGTTTTTACTTTATTGCAGACCTTATCGGCTGCAAGGTTATCAACCACGAAACAGAGGAAGAAATCGGTGAAATCACCGATGTAAAAAACCTCGGTGCCAGCGATATCTATTATATTCAGGGCAAAAACGGCGGGGAATATATGTTCCCTGCAGTGGAAGAGTTTCTTATGGGTACTGATATTGACGCTAAAATCATCAGAATTAAAGTTATAGAGGGTATGTTCAGTGAGGATTAATATTGCAACCTTATTTCCGGAAATGTGTGATGCTGTTATCAACACCAGCATTATCGGCCGTGCAAAAAATGCAGGCAAAGTGGAAATAAAGACATACAATATCAGAGATTACACTCTCAACAAACACAGAAATGTAGACGATACACCTTATGGTGGCGGTCACGGTATGGTAATGCAGGCACAGCCTGTTTATGACTGCTGCAAAGTGATTGCAGAAGAAAGCACAAGCAAGCCTTTTGTTATTTTCACCACAGCGGCAGGCAGGGTATTTGACCAGCAGCTGGCCATAGAACTTTCCAAAAAGGAAAATATTACCATTGTATGCGGTCATTATGAAGGCATTGATGAGCGCATAATAGAAGAGATTGCAGATATGGAAATCTCAATCGGTGACTATGTTCTCACAGGCGGCGAACTGCCGGCATTGGTTATTACAGATGCTGTATGCCGTATGCTGCCGGGTGTTCTGAAAAGTGAAGAAGGCTTTACAGAAGAAAGCCATTTCAATGGTCTGCTGGAACATGCACAGTATACACGCCCTTACGAATGGCATGGCAGAACAGTTCCGGACGTGCTTTTATCCGGCCATGAAAAGAATATTAAAGAGTACAGAAAACAGGACTCTATCAACCGAACAAAAGCCAAAAGACCGGACCTTTATGCCAAGTTATTCAAAACAGACAAAAATGTTGAAAAGTAAGTGGCAAAATATACAAACTTTAATACAGGTATCCTTTATAATCATAGTCATTATAGATAATTTATCTTAAATTTGTTGACTATTTTTAGATATTGTTATAAAATAGGTGCATATCGAAAAATAAAAATCATTCTGTTTATGAGGAGATTATATAATGTTTTACAAAGATGTTACAGTTGAAAATCAGGTAGGTTTACACGCTCGTCCAGCTACTTTCTTTATCCAGAAAGCTAATGAATTCAAATCATCAATCTGGGTAGAAAAAGAAGAAAGAAGAGTTAACGCAAAAAGCCTTCTGGGCGTTCTGTCCCTGGGTATTGTAGGCGGTACAACAATCAGAGTTATCGCTGACGGTCAGGATGAAGAAGCAGCAGTAGAAGCTCTCGTTAAACTGGTAAACTCCGGTTTTGCTGACTAATCAATAAGTAAAATACACCGCCTGCGGTGCGCCACAGCATTCCTGTGAGGCGCATACAGGCGGTATTTTTTTATAATTTAAACACATTATCTATATATAATAACTTTGAGTCTAATCATAATTGACGGTAATTTATTGTAATATATTGCGTAATGGCGATTTACAAATCGCTTGTCAGGAGCAAAATGACCAAACAGGAACTTTATGAAAAGGCCCGCAGTCTGCCGCTTTTGCCAGGGGTATATATTATACGCGACAAAAATGATGAAATCATTTATATCGGCAAGGCCAAGGAGCTGAAAAAAAGAGTAAGTCAATATTTCAAAGAGGGCAACGAACATCTGCCAAAGGTGCAGAAAATGGTTGATAACGCATTTTCCTTTGACGTTATTGTAACCAATTCAGAGTTCGAGGCTCTCACTTTGGAGTGCAGTCAGATAAAGCTCCACAGCCCGAAATACAACATCCTGCTGAAAGATGACAAAGGCTACAATTTTATCAAAATATCAAAGGAACCTTTTCCGCGTATTACAGCAGAATTTCAGGTGCTGGATGACAGCAAATATCTGGGGCCTTATATGTCCAGCTTTGCTGTCAGGGAAATGGTGGCCACAGCCCAACAGATATTCCGTCTGCCTACATGTAACCGCGTATTTCCCCGCGATTTCGGCAAAGAACGCCCTTGCCTGAATTATCATATTAAAAAATGTATGGGTGTCTGCAGGGGCAAAATCAGTCAACGGGACTACAATGAAATTATAGACAGTGCAACACGATTTATAAAGCAGGACACAGACAAAATCACAGAGGTTTTGCAGAAACAGATGGAAGAAGCGGCAGAAGAACTGAATTTTGAAAAGGCTGCCCTTATCCGTGACCAGATAAACGCTATAAACAAGCTGTCAGCAGGACAGAATGTGGTCAATGACAGCCTGCAGAGCCACGATTTTATTGCGGTGGCAGGCAGTGGCAAAAACTGCTGTGTAGCAGTTTTGCGCTTCCGTAACGGCAGACTGATGGATAAGAAAGAACACGTTTTCTTTGGCGAAGAAAATATGGATGATGTACGAGATGAATTCCTTGTGCAGTTTTATTCTTCAGAACAGCCGCCTAAAAATGTACTTCTGGATGCTATGCCAATGGACGAAGATATTGTGGAGTATATTCAGAAGCAGTCAAAGACAAAGGTCAATGTGTCCTATGTGCAGAAAGGCGAAAATCTGAAAATTATCAAAATGGCATACACCAATGCCGTTGAACGCCTTGCACGTGAAAGCGGCAGACTGGACAAAAGCCAGCGCTTTCTTGATGAACTGGCAAATATGCTGGGCCTGCCGGAAGCCCCACACACAATAGAAAGCTACGATATTTCCAACTGGGGCGATGGCACCAGTGTAGCAGGTATGGTGGTGTTTGAAGACGGCAAACCAAAGAAAAGCGGTTATCGCACCTTTAAAATCCGCTCTGTTGCAGGTACGGATGACTATGCCTCTATGCAGGAAACCATCACACGCCGTATTCAGGAGTTTGAAAACGGGGCACAGGGACAGTTTGGTATCAAGCCTGATGTTATCTTCCTTGACGGCGGTAAAGGACATTTATCCAGCGTTTTAGAGGTGATTGCAGGCACTGCCTTTGAAGACGTACCGGTTTTCGGTATGGTAAAAGATTCAAAACACCGCACCAGGGCAATGGTTGGCCGTGACGGTGAAATTGCAATTGCAATGCACAAAGGCATTTTCAAGTTTGTGACCGAAATACAGGACGAAGTCCACCGCTTCTCCATCGAATATCAGCGTCGTACACGGAAAACAAAATCCTATGCTGTGACGCTGACAAAAATACCTGGCATTGGCGAGAAAAAGGCCGAAAACCTGATGAAGAAATTCAAAACGGTTACCAACGTAAAAAATGCCGAAATGGCGCAGCTTATAGAAGCGGAGGGTATCAACTACAAGGATGCCAGAAATATATACTATTATTTCCATGATGAGGAGGGAAATCTTAAATGAGAGTAATCAGTGGCAGTGCCAGAGGCACAAAGCTGGAAAGCCTTGACGGGCTTTCCACACGCCCTACAATTGACAGGGTAAAAGAGGGTATTTTCTCCTCAATTCAGTTTCTTGTACCGGGTGCAAAGGTATTGGATCTTTTTGCAGGCAGCGGTCAGATGGGCATAGAATGTCTGTCCCGTGGTGCAGAGAAAGGTGTGTTTGTTGACAGCAACAGAGATGCAGTGAATATAGTTATAAAAAATATAAAGGCATGCAGCCTGTTTGATAAAGCAAGGGTTGTGAATATGTCTGCACAGGATTATCTGCGTACAACCAAGGACGAATTTGACATTATTTTCCTTGACCCACCATATAATATGGGAATTTTGGATGAAATTTTGGAAAAAGTCTACCAAATTACTGCATCTGGTGGTATAATAATGGCAGAAAGTGAGCTTGGCTGGAAGCCTGAAAAAGAAATTGAAGGTCTGAAAATGGTCAAGCAGTACAAATATGGCAAAGTATTTGTAACTAAATTCCAGAAGGAGTATTGATATATGAAAATTGCAATTGTACCAGGTTCTTTTGACCCTATCACAAAAGGTCACGTGGATATTATTGAACGCACAGGCAAACTTTTTGATAAAGTTATTGCGGTTGTTCTTGTAAACCCTACAAAACAGCCTACTTTTACCACAGAAGAAAGAGTGGATATGATTAAACGTGTAACAGGCCATATCCCTAACCTGGAAGTAGACCATTATTCCGGTCTGCTTGCTGACTATGCAAAAATGAAAGGTGCACAGACTCTGGTAAAAGGTCTGCGTGCCGTATCAGACTTTGAATATGAATTCCAGCAGGCATTGACAAACAAAATCCTCAATCCGGACCTGGAAACTATGTTTATGATGACAAATCAGAAATATATGTATCTTTCATCCACAATTGTTCGTCAGATTGCGGCATTTGACGGCGATATTTCAGAATTTGTCCTGCCTGAAATCAAGGACGATATTCTGGAACGTATTTAATCTTCACATAATTTAAAGGAGAAAAAAGTAATGGCAGTATCACTGGAAACTATGCTGGAAAATCTGGAAGAAGTTCTGGAAGAAGGCATGAGCGTACCTCTCAGCGGCGGCAAACGCATGGTTGATGTTGACGCAGCAAGAGACATTATTGACGATATAAGAATAAATATGCCACAGGAAATCCTGCAGGCAAAAGCTATTGTGCAGGACCGTGCACAGATTCTGGCAAAAGCTAAAAAAGAAGCTGAAGAAATGGTAAGAGCAGCAGAAGAACGTGCCCGTGTACTGCTGAACCGCGAAGAAATTGTGCGCCAGGCTGAAGAAAAAGCCAAAGCAATTACATCCGAAGCAAATCAGCAGGCAACACAGCTTCGTGCCACAGTTACAAAATACTGTGACAATATGCTGGCTGCAACACAGGAACAGCTGCAGAAAAGCTATAGCGACCTGAAGATTGTCCGTGACAATCTGAAAAAATAATCACATAAACCTCGCCTCCTGCGTACTATATGGCAGGAGGCGTTTTTATGAAAGTAGTTGTTGTCAGAAGCCCTAAAATACTGAAAGGAATACTGAAATTTATATTCAAAGTATAAGCAAAGCCACCGGATTTCCGGTGGCTTCTGCTGTTATTGTGAAAAACTTATACAAATGTAGAAGAAATATGTTGACAAAGTACTTCGACATTTGTATAATAAAATCATAGACAATTGTCGAAGAAAAATATGAGGAGTAAACCCTTATGAAAAAAATCAAAAAGCTTCCGGAAAGTGAACTTAAAATAATGATGGTAATCTGGGACAATACACCACCTGTACCGCGCAATATTTTGTCACAGCAGCTGGCGGACCAGTCCTGGTCAGACCCTACCATACTTACAATGCTATCACGTCTTGTGAAAAAAGGCTATCTCTCCTGCGAAAAACAGGGGAATAAAAATTTGTATACACCTCTGATTTCACGTGAGGAATATATGGTGGACGAAAGCATTTCCTTTGGCGAAAAGCTGAAAAATGTGTCTATAACAGGCCTTATGACAGCCTTTGTGCAGACACGTGGTATTACCCGGGAAGAAATAGCACAGCTGGAAGAATTGATTCAGCAGTATAAAAACGCTGCAGAGGAATAAACTGTTTATCTCTATGCAGTAGGGGACGATGCCTACATCGTCCCGAAAAAACAATTATTACAGAGGACTTCAGATGAAAGAACTATTCAACAATATAATCAGCGTCCAGCTTGGCGCCAGCATAGCTATTGTGCTGCTTTTGTTATCCCGCCGGATAATGAAGAAACGCTATGTTGCCAAACTTCGCTACTGGCTGTGGCTGATAATCGCCATAAGGCTGTGTATACCTGTGGATATCAATATCCAGCTGAATCGCACAGCGCCGGTAAATGTTCCGGTGCAGGATTACTATGTTGCCACACAGCAGTCATGGGTTACAGGAGAGACCACACGGTTTGAAATCATAACCGCAGACCAGCTGCAGCTGCACGCACAGCAGTTTGAACAACAGCAAAACCCCATTGAACCACAGAGCTACAAAACAGTATCATTAACAGACCTGGCGTACAAAGTCTGGTTGATAGTGGCAGCTTTGCTGCTGTCAGCGTCATTTATATCTTACTTTATGGCTAAAAATGATATAATGGCCACCGCTGTTTATGACGATGCCCTTACCGGAGTTATGGAAAATTACAGAAAGCAGATGGGAATAAACCGCAGGGTGAAAATTGCTGTGTGCCGCTATACAGGCAGCCCTATGCTGACAGGCCTGCTGAATCCGGTTATTGTGCTGCCGGATATAGGATATACAGATACCCAGCTGGAAATGATTCTGCGCCACGAACTTACACATCTGCGCCGCAACGACATATTGTACAAGCTGATATTGCATATTGTCAGCTGTGTTTACTGGTTCAATCCGCTGACAGCCTGTATGGCCCGTCTGGCGGGCAAAGACATAGAAATGTCCTGTGATGAAGAAATAGTAAAGAACAAGGATAACGACTTCAAAGCAGAGTATGCCCAGACTATAATAAGGGCGATTAGTTTAAAAAGCAACAGACTTGTACTTGCCACAACCTTTTCACATAACGCGAATACTGTGAAAGAACGCTTTTCCACAATCTTCTTCAGCCGAAAGCTGAAAAAAGGTCAGTCACTTGTGGCTGTATTTATGGCTGTGGTTGTTGCCGCCACCAGCCTTGTGGGATGCACAAAGGCATACAGTGCAAACGGCGGTAAATTTTCACAGGATGAAAATACATTTACAGACAAAGCAGGTCTGTCGGGCGGAAGTTTTGCTGATTCCTTACAGAAAACAGTGTATATAGGGGATGTGGATACGGAGAAAAGCAGGATTGTTTTCAATTATGATGATGACGGTTATGAAGGTATAACAGACAACAGTCAGCAGTTTGATACAAACACATTCTATTTCAGACTGAACAAAGACAACGGCTCAAAATATGGTCTTAATTTTACCGGTACGCTGGATGAATATGGTCAGCAGGTTGTTTTGTGCAGCAAATCAGGCTGTTATCATTCAGATACAACCTGTCCCGGTTATATCAATATGACAGGCAATTATTTTACAGTAAACGGAAAACTGTATTTCTATTCTCCTTTTGCATACAGCTATGGTGACGACCCATATGACGGCACAGGTGACAGGATAAGATTGCTGTCTGTAACTGAAAAGGGAAAAAGCCTTTTCTGTGAAATTGCAGGCTATACAGGAACTGACGGCGGCATAGTGATAACTGACGGTAAATGCCTGTATTTTATTGCCGACAAGCGGTCAGACAACAGAGTGTATCTTATGAAAATAGACCTGGAAACAGCCACATACAGCGAAATCTGTGCTATGCCGGTAACCGGCGGCTACAGTGTATTTAAACTGTCAGACATTACAGCAGACGGAAAACAGATTATTTTCTCTGTCAATGCCGGATATAATCGTTACACCAGTAAGATAGGTGTGATAAATCTGGAAGACAGCAGTATCGATTTTGTAAAAGAACTGAAAGATGCGGACTTTAAAACTGCCAATGGTTCTGCGCTGGTTGCCGATTATACAATATATGGAAACCATATTTATAAGGTAAATGCTGCAACAGGCCGGATAACAAGACAGCGTCTGGGTGAAACAGAGGTAGAAACACTTGTTGAAAACGTAAAAAGTGTTATAGGTCAGACAGATTATATCTCCATAGACTATACCTATAACGATAAAATGGTCCTTACAAAGCATATTGATGATGGTTCAAAATATGGCACTACAAAAAATTATGTATTTGATATGAACACTTCAGAAATAACACCGTTGAACATCACCGGCAGAGACAGCCGGTGGCTGATTTCACTGGTAAGAGTTTACTTTGTTACACCGGACTATTTTCTGATTGCCACAAACAACAGCGATTTCAATGCATATGTAAACGAAATGGCTATTATATCCAAAACTGATTTTTACAACAATAAACCACGGATTGTGCCTGTTGGTATGATGAGAGTGGGATAACAATAAAACCGCAGGGAACAAACCTGCGGTTTTACTTTTATTCTTCCGTTGCACTTTCCAGAATTGTAAATGTCATATTATCACAGTCCAACTCTGCCATCACACCATATGGTATCACACACATAGGTTCATTGTGGCCAAAGCTGCCATTGTAAAATACAGGAATATCACTGTCAATTTCTTTCATAATTTTCAGTATTCGCTGTTTATATTCTTCATAATATCTTTCCTGATACGGCTTGCCGAAGATAATACCATTCACTTTCTGCAGTACACCCATTGTGGCGTAGTTTCGCAGCCACCATTCAATAAAATCAGGACTTGGCGTATCTTCACTGGTTTCAAAAAACAGTATTGCATCGTCAAAACATTCTCTGGCAGGGAACAGTTCAGTGCCTTTTACAAACTCCCATACATCAAGGCAGCCACCCAGCAGGCGCCCTTGTACCTTGCCACTGCCCTGCAGCAGTTCATAGCCTTTGTTTGGCTGCATTTTTTTGTCTATATGCTGTGTTTCCACAGTCCACGGTACATAGTCAGCAGTAAACTCTTTATATGGGGCAATTTCTCCAAGAGGGGCAGGGGAGAAGATAGCTTTTTCAACCCATTCTCTGGTATAGTCAAACATTTTGTTGTTTTCTGCAAATTCTGCCAGAATACTTGGTCCATAGAATGATGTAAACCCTGCTTTATGGCAAATCAGATGTGTTATTGTGCTGTCTGAATAACCCATATATATTTTTGGATTAGTCTTTATTACATTCCAGTCAAGATACGGCAGCATACGCACGCTGTCAGACCCGCCAATGCAGGAAAAGATAGCTTTGATTTCAGGATTGGCGAAAGCAGCGTTCAGGTCAGCCGCACGCGCCTGTGGATTGTCTGCCACAAACCGGCTTCCCGCCAGAGTATGAGGCATTTCCACCACTTTAAGACCCATTTCTTCCAGTCTTGCCTTACCGATTTCATAACGGAATCTCAAATCAGCATCGCCTGCACCGCCCCAGGAAGATGATACAGTGCACACAGTGTCACCCTTTTTCAAAACTTTTGCTTTTTTTAGCATAATATCACCTCCTTTTCCTGATTATATATCATTTTTACTGCGTTGTAAAGAAATGATTGACTTTTAATCATTTAAACACTAAACTGAAAGTAAATATTTTTTACTGGAGAAATTTATATGAAAAAGTTTTTATCTGTTATACTGGCAATGCTTATGCTTGCTTTTGTGGCGTGTTCAGGAAGTGAACCATCATCTTCAACAGCACCGACACCTACGCCAACACCTGCCCCGGAAAAAGCAGTTATAGGCAAATGGAACGGTGTGGCAATGTTTTACACAGGCAGACATGTTACTTTCCAGCCGGGTGATGTTACACTTGAAGTGTTTGAAGACGGTAAGGTTACATACACAATCTGGGGTGAATCTTCCACTGTTGACTGGCAGTATGGCTATGAAAATGGCAAAAATGTACACGCATATATTATGTCTGTAGACGATTATGGTACCAATGCGCTGGCCTATGCTTATGGTGATGGTCTGCTGATGACCAATCTTGATGAAGACGACCAGTTGGTATATGTTTTTGTAAAAGACGGCATTGAACTGGACTATGAACTGGCAGATTACAACGCTTTGCTCAAAATGAACTTTGTTGAAACTATCAACTTTATGACTGACGATGAAGGTGAAAAACTTGTTGCAGGCAAATGGAATGGCGTAGCAATTTCTTTTGGCGATGCAGAACCTAAGAAGGTTGTGGCGGGCAGCGTATCACTTGAACTGAACAAAGATGGTGATTTTGTGCTGCTTATCGGTGATGATGAAACAAGGGCAGACTGGAACTATGCCGGTAAAGACCGGGAAGTTGCAAACTATCTTCTGAAATCAGACAGGGGAGAGCTGTTTGGCAGATACGCCTATGAAAACGGTATGTTCGCCATAGATTTCCTGGACGAAGATACACGCCTTTACTTTGAAAGAGCAGAATAAAACTGAAAAGACTCCCTGCCGGGAGTCTTTCTTTATATGTAAAACAAAAGCCGTGGAAAATTCCACGGCTATAATATTTGGTCGTCATCGTTTGGTATATATTCTAAAATATGTTCTACGTTACAATTTAGTATTCTGCATAAATCATTGATTGTTGTTGTGGTTATAGGTTTGTTTTTTCGTAACTTATCAATGGTAGAACTTGAAATATTGTGTTTTTTGATTAATGTATAGGTGGATTCTTCAGAATTTGCCAATGTTTGCCAAAAACGATTGTATACAATCATCTGAATAACCTCCTATAACTAATATATTATTAGATTAGTATATAGGCGTTTTCTTGACAATAGTCGCTAAAACGACTATAATTAAAGTAAATTATGCCGAAAAAGGAGTATATTTATGGCTACAAAGTACGAAATAAAAAAACTTATTGATTCAATGGCTGAAGTTGTAAGGAGAATTGGTGTTGAAACTGGTTTGCAAAAGAGTTCAGATGCAGGTTTGGATAAAATTGCGAAATTTGAATTAGCACAATTTCTTATGTATCTTTCAGCATCTGATGGGAAAATCAGCTGGAGTGAGGCAAAAATGATATCTGATTTATGTGACTTGGAATTAACTCCTCAAACAGTTGGTGATTTTATCAGAGAAAATAATATTTATTCAACTGAATTTGAAGAAAAAGTTCCTGTATCTATTCAGCTTTTTGTAACAATGGATAATAAATTTGTAGAGATGGGTATGCAAGATGAGGTTTCTGATGTTTTTGATACAGTTATTGACACATATAATTATGCAGCTGACTTTTTGATTAAGTCTGATGGAGATGAAGATTATATGGAAGACAGTGATCGCGACATTTATATTAATATGTTAAAAGATTATGTGAATAACAATTCGTCAAGAAGAAAGAAATCTGCAACTGGTTTTACAAAAAATTCTGGAAATATATCTGTGCCAACCAAATCCGGTGTTTCAGCACCTAAAAAGAAAGGTTAAGCAATGAATAAGCAATTAAAGGAATCTATCGGTATACTTTTTAATTATTGCGATAAAAATGACATTGTTAATAACAATGAGCAAGTTGCAAGTGAAGAAAAAGAAATATTGAAGAAAGAATTTATTAATTTTATATCTTATCTTTCAGCTTCAGATGGTATGGTAGCTTCATTTGAAGCTGATTTTATAAGTACATATTTTAATGTCATTTTCACAGCAGAAGATTTGCGTAAATATATAGATAAGAATAATACTTATTCTTCAGAATTTGAAAACAGGGTTCCTATGATACTTGAAAGATTAATCAAAAGAGATAATGACATTTACAATGAAACTAATGAATTAGACACTTCTTATAGTAAGGCTTATTGTGAGGTGTTTGAATGTGTAGCAAAAGAATTTCTCGTTTGCGATGGCGATGCTTCTGAAGAAGAAGTTTCGGATATGAGTATTTATATTTCAATGCTGAATGAATATCGCACAAATAATTATAAAGGTCCGCTCAATGCAACAAGTGGTATTGATATTCAATCTATACACGCAGGTGAAAATATACCTAAAATAAACGAAGATGGAGAAGTAGAAAAATCACTTAATGACTTGTTAGAAGAACTTAATAATCTAATAGGATTGAATATCGTAAAAAAAGATGTAAATTCTCTTATTCATTTACAGGAAATCAAAAAGTTACGAAAGGATAGAGGATTGAAACAGATACCTGTATCAAATCACTTGGTTTTTTATGGTAACCCTGGTACAGGTAAAACAACTGTTGCACGCCTACTTGCGAAAATATATCATGCAATGGGTATATTATCAACAGGGCGGTTTGTTGAGGTTGATCGTTCTGGTCTTGTAGCCGGATATGTGGGGCAAACTGCATTAAAAGTTCAGGATGTAGTGAAAAGCGCATTAGGGGGAGTTCTCTTTATAGATGAAGCATATACGCTTACGTATTCAAATAGTGGTAATGATTTCGGTCAGGAAGCTGTTGATACTCTTTTAAAAGCTATGGAAGACAATCGCGATGATTTTATTGTTATTGTTGCAGGTTATCCTGATTTGATGGCAAGATTTATAGATTCAAATCCAGGCCTTCGTTCAAGATTTAATAAATATATAAATTTTGAAGATTATAATGTACAAGAACTTATCCGGATTTATGAAGTGATGTGTAAAAGTGCCGGATATATTTCTACTAAAGAAGTATTGGACTATGTCGCAACTGTGTTTGAAGAAAAGTATCGTAGCAGAGGAAAGAATTTTGCAAATGCAAGAGAGGTGAGAAACTTTTTTGAAGCAGCAGTGATTAGACAGGCTGATAGATTGTTTTCTTACGAAAATCCTACTAATGAGGAACTTTGTACTCTAATTATTGATGATGTAAAATAAGAAAAACAAAAGCCGTGGATTTCTCCACGGCTTTAATTAACTGACAATTAGTTGTTTGTGTATGGCAGCAGAGCAACTGTTCTAGCTCTTTTGATAGCTGTTGTCAGGTGTCTCTGGTGATAAGCACAAGTACCTGTTACACGTCTAGGCACGATTTTGCCTCTTTCAGTGATGTATTTTCTCAGTTTGGAAACATCTTTGTAATCGATGTAGTCAACTTTTTCTACGCAGAAGCTGCATACTTTTTTGCGGCTTGTTCTTCTTACTGGACGGCCGCCTTTAAATTCTCTTTCATTTCTTTCCATGATTAGAAATTCTCCTTTCTTAAACTAAAACGGTAAATCTCCATCGTCTGTTGCAACTGTGGAGAAGCCATCCAAATCTCCTGTTGAGAAAGTGGATGCGCCAAAATTATTTTCTGTCTGTCTTGATGACTGATTGTAATCTGATGAATAATTTGTGGAATAGTTTGATGTTCCCTGTGTTGAACCTTTGCTTTCTGCAAAATATGCGTTGTTAATTACAACATCAAAAGAAGTGCGTTCTTTGCCTGTATCTCTATCTGTGTATCTGCCTGTCTGAATTGAGCCATTAAGACCAATCATATTGCCTTTTCTGAAATATCTTGAGATGAATTCAGCTGTCTGGCGCCAAGCAATACAGTTTATAAAGTCAGTCTGTCTTTCACCATTAGCGTTTGAAAACTGACGGTTCACAGCTACAGAAAATCTGCACATGCTAACACCACTTGGTGTTTTGCGAAGTTCAGGGTCGGCAGTAAGTCTGCCCATTAAACAAACAACATTCATTTTACAAATCCTTTCAAATTACAGAGCGATGATCATTGTGCGCAGAAGACCTTCTGTGATCTTGAACACACGACCAAGTTCTGCTGGGAAAGCAGCTTCACATTCAAATGTGAACAGAACATAATAACCTTCTGTTTCTTTGTTGATCATGTAAGCAAGTTTTCTTTTGCCCCATTCGTCAACAGAAACAAGAGTACCGTTAGCTGAGATAAGGCTGGAGAATTTTTCTACAAGACCTTTGATAGCTTCTTCATCCTGTTTTGTGCTGATAACAACCATTGATTCGTATTTCTGCATGATTATTTACCTCCTTGTGGACTATAGTGGCCCTGCCCCTTTGGCAGAGCAAGGATTGCTGTTTTTACAGCAAGAATAATTATATCAATAAAACCCCTTGAAGTCAAGGGGTTAATTGGTTAAATCATAGAATTTTTTTGCTTTCAATTATAAGGTTTCCACAAATTATTCAATATATAATTTCAGGCTGGTATCACTTATCCGATAAGTGCAGAGAAAATATAGAATATAGAAAACAGTACAACTATAATTGCGCCAATCTTGCTTGGTCCGGAGTTTTCCAGAATGCTGCGGTAATATTTCTCCATATCACCCTGTGCATCTGCTTTCATTTTTTTCAAACGTCTTACAGTGTCTTTTTTGTACATTGGCTCTGCCAGAAAACCCCATACAATACCGATAAGCCATACCAATATGGATGTGATGTATGCCGCTGTTTCAATGCCGGGGAACACCAGCGGTGATGTGGCAGGAATAGAACCAACCTGTGCAGCCACCATAATAAGTGTAGGCAGATTCAGCGCAAAGTTAATAACACCTGCCAGAATAGCTGTTTTCCACATTTTTCTGAACAGAAACCAGAGAGGTGGAAAAAGAAATGCAGTCCAGTTGAATGGTCTGTATTTAGGATTCTGCCGCATTTTTTTAAATTTATAGATGTAGTACTGGGCGTTCTGGCCGATGAACACAGCCATATCTCTGAGAGGCACTCCGTCAATCTCACCGGCAAGCTCTCTGTCCACACGGGATTTGAATTCTTCGTTGCTTACAGTGCCAAAAGCAGGAATACTGTGCACTTCCATTCTGCCGCCAGGTATATTGAAAACCTGTGTGTTGGTATCCTGCTGTTTCAGGCTTCTGCCGCAGTTTTCACAGAACATAGTGCCCTGAGGCATCATGCTACCGCAGTCAGGACATACAATACTTCCCTCAGCAGGTGTCTGTGGTGCTGCCATCACAGGTGTCCATTCAAAATCGGTGCTGTGTCTGGATTCGTTTACACAGTGTCCCAGCTCATGCCAGCATTCTCTGTGGTGAGGTGTGCCGCAGTCAGGGCATACCACTATATCACTTTCTTTGTCAAACTGTCTGCCACAAACGTCGCAAACCTGACCTTCAAAATAAAACATAAATCTCTCCTATATTGCAAATTGTTGCATTAAATTATATTATACAAAAAAATTATACTTATGTAAAGTAAAGTATGTGTAAATTTGATAAAATAATAATATACCTGTTTGCAGAATCTTGACATTATTCCGCTGCTATTATATCATAATATAATGTATAAATGTGATAAATTGGAGTAAATATGATTTTAATTGATGATTACAAGAAAATTTTAAATGATACAACCCCACAGATTGCAGAACTGGAAGTAAGCACAGGCTATGAAACACTTGCAGGCCAGATTGAAGAGCTGGAAATGCACACACAGCAGCCTGACTTCTGGAATGACCAGGAGCGCAGCACAAGAATTTTTGCACAGCTGAAAGTTCTGAAAGATAAAAAAGGCGGTGTGGATGACATCAAAACAACACACTCTGACCTGGAAACAATGATTGAGCTTTATATCGAACTGGAAGATGAAGAAATGGAAGCAGAAATTGTTGCCACAGCTGCAGCACTGCAGACAAAGGTGGAACAGCTGCGTCTTACCACACTTCTCACTGGCGAATATGATGCAAATAACGCCATCATCACACTTCATGCTGGTGCAGGCGGCACGGAAAGCCAGGACTGGTGTGAAATGCTGTTCAGAATGTACACACGTTACTGCACAAAAATGGGCTGGAAAACACAGACAATCGACTATCAGGAAGGTGACGAAGCAGGTATCAAATCTGTTTCCTTTGCAATTGAAGGCAACAATGCATACGGCTTCCTCAAATCAGAAAACGGCGTTCATCGTCTGGTAAGAGTTTCACCATTTGACTCTTCTGGCCGTCGCCATACATCCTTCTCATCCTGTGAAGTTATGCCTGAAATTGAAAACGATACAGATATTGTTATCCGTGAAGAAGACATCAAAATGGATGTTTACCGCGCTTCCGGTGCAGGTGGTCAGCACGTTAACAAAACATCATCTGCTGTTCGTCTCACACATATTCCTACAGGCATTGTGGTTTCCTGCCAGAACGAAAGAAGCCAGTTCCAGAACAAGGATATGTGTATGAAAATGCTGAAAGCCAAGCTGGCACAGATTAAGGAAAGAGAACATCTGGAAAAAATTGAAGATATCAAAGGTGTTCAGAAAGAAATTGCCTGGGGCAGCCAGATTCGCAGCTATGTATTTATGCCATATACTCTGGTAAAAGATCACCGCACTTCCTACGAAGATGCCCGTGTTGAAATGGTTATGGACGGTAATATCCAGGGATTCCTGAACGCATACCTTTCTGCAGCAAGCAAAGGCGAGCTGGAAAACAACTAAATAATTATTAAAACTGTAAAAGGCCGCATAACAGCGGTCTTTTTGTGATTATTATCACACTTATTTAACAGTTTATATGTTATAATTAAATCAATACAATCAGTAAGTATGGAATGAAAATTTGTAAAAATAAAGGAGAAATACCATGGAACTTGAAAAAGTATTGCTTTCCCGTAAATCCTGCCGCAAATTCCTTGATAAACCTGTAGAAGAAGACAAACTGGAAAAGGTTGTGCTTGCAGGCTCATTGGCACCACTTGGCCTGCCAAGAGTAGGTGTACCTGCACTGACAGTTGTTACAGACAAAGACGTCCTTGCAGGCCTAAAAGGCATTTACGATGCACCTGCAGTTATTATCGTATCCTGTCCACAGTATCCAGGCCCGGGCATTGACCATCAGAACGCAGCCTGTGTTGTGGAAATGATGTCTCTTATGGCTACAGAACTTGGTCTGGGCAACATCTACCTGTATGGAGTAACCAAAAATCTGCAGGACGATGCAGAAATGCTGAAAAAGCTGGCAATTCCTGAAAACTTCACACCTCTGGCTGCACTTGCAGTTGGCTATGGCGAAGAAGAAATTGCAATCTGCAAAGAAATGGTACATAAACTGCCTGTAAACAGAGTATAATCCCTAAAAAATCAAGGACACCGCAAGGTGTCCTTTTTGTTTTATATGTTATTATATATATGGCTTTCCGTATGTCCCGGTTAAAAGCATATACTACACTCAACCACCGGTTTGTTGACTTTAATTTTGTATAAATTATAATATAGATAACCGGAGGAAAAGAAATGGATATTGCAAAAATTGGTAGTTTTATAAAAGAATTGCGTATAGAAAAAGGAATGACACAGAAACAGCTGGCTGATATGCTGTATATTACTGACAGGGCTGTGTCCAAATGGGAAACCGGCTGATGATGTTTTGACAAATAAATTTTGTAACTTCCTTATGAACATTTTCTCAAACCTCTTGACTTATATTAGGTAGCGTACTATAATATTAAAAGATAGTATAATTCAAAGGATTACCATGCCCTTTCATAAAAACGATGGGAGGAGAGAAAGATGGCTCGAATTGACAAAGGTGCTTTGACAAAAATAGAGATTATCACAGAAGCTACAAAACAGTTTCTTGAAAAGGGATATACAAATACATCTGCCAATGCCGTTGCAAAGGCGCTGGGAATGAGCCAAGGCAATCTGACCTTCCATTTTCCTACCAAAGAACATCTTCTGGCGATTTTGGTTGATATGCTCTGCGGTTTTCAATGGAAGCGTATGGAGCAAGAAGCCAACGAGGGCTACAGCTCCATTATGGCGATCTGCTTGGAACTGACCTCTATGGCAAGTGCTTGTGAAAGCGATGAAACCATTAAGGACTTTTTCCTTTCGGCGTATTCCAGTCCGCTTTGCCTGGACATCATTCGCAAAAACGATACTAAACGTGCAAAAGAAGTATTTGGTGCTTACCGACCGGATTGGACAGATGAACAGTTCGCAGAAGCGGAGATTCTTGTATCCGGTATTGAACACGCAACGCTGATGGTTGCCGGTGATCCTGTAACGCTGGAAGCAAGAATTACAGGTGCGCTGAACAGTATCCTTACCATATACGGAGTACCCGAAGAAACCAGAAATATCAAACTGCAAAAAGTGTTTGCCCTCGACTATATTGGTCTAGGTAAGCGTGTACTTGAAGAATTTAAAGAATATGTAACGAACGCAAACGATGAAGCGTTCCAAGCCTTGATAAAAAGATAAATAAAATTTCAAAAAATTCACAGAAAGGAGTTGCAATTATGCTGTTCACCGCCTATAATCGCATAGACAGACAGACAGACAGACAGACAGACAGACAGCATAACTGCGCCCTTTTTGCGTGTCAAGCTGAATATTATAAATATGAGCCATCTGAACGGATAGGCGGTTTTGCCGCCATACCTTTCGGATGGCTTTTTGCGCTTTTAGGTGCGGTTTTCCGTAAAGCGAGAGAACCGTGTCCCGCCCCATACCGGCAATTAGAGCAGAAGGAGATAACCCTATGAACCAAACAGAAAACAACAAAACCCAAAAGCAAACAACGATCATCATAGTGATCCTTGCCGTGATTACCGTTGCCGCCTTATGTGTTGCGATGTGGGCGCTTTTCTTCCGTGGGCCTAGCGTGATCTTAACCCCCGACTACGCACCACAACAGAAAGAAGAAAACGCCCAGCCCATACCCGATGATACGGGCGACAAGATGGAAAACCCGGAGGGCGGCGGTGCTGTGAGCC
>CAZYSS010000026.1:0-21524 GCA_964649845.1 uncultured Oscillospiraceae bacterium | reverse complement strand
ATATCTGGCAAAAGTATCTTGACTTGGTGGAAGAGATACGAAAGACGGAAGATGGTAAAGAAATATACTCTAGAAGAAAAGAGACAATAGAGCGAGTATTTGCAGACGCAAAAGAGAAACACGCAATGCGTTATACACACCACAGAGTCTTGGCTGCCGTAACCAGATGGATCAAGCTTAAGTATGCTGCAATGAATCTGAAAAAGCTGGCCCTGTGGACCAGCTCTAAGCATAATTTTGATTATTTTTTCAAAAATTTACTCATATACAAAAAAATAACCTCGATTTTCACTTTAAAAATCAGGGTTATTTGACAAGCTGAAAAGAAGATACTCTGTATAAATGTCTTTTCTGTAATTCATATCGTCATCTCCTGAGTTCAGTATACTGATCTCAGGAGATTCATCCAAGAAAATCATACATTTTGAGTTGGCGTTTTCTTACATTTTCAGTTTAGCATTTTCACTTTATGCCTCTCCTGATTATTCAGGCAGTAAAAAATCACCCTGCTTATGTAGAATAAATGCTACAAGATGAGGGTGATTTTTCTTTGCTATTTTTTTGTGGGCTTTTAAAATTTTCAGCAGAGATTTTATATAAAAATTTTTTCAGAAACTATAAAAAATATTTTTAAAATTCAGTTGTCATCCAACAGGAAATTGCGGATATTTATATGCTTTATTTCGTTGCATCACGTAGAGAAATTAGCATTAGTCAGAATGTGTTTGAGGCAGTTGTTCTGAATGTTTTTTAAAGTGCCGAACGCCCTGTCTGCAGTATCTTTGCTGGGCAGCAGCTTTGTATTTGAGATTGTATTTTAAACAGCGCAGTTCACATAAAAAATCCAATTGTTCTTTGCAGATTTTGTTCGACATAAACCGTTAAAGTTGGATAAAAATTATATTTTTTAAGACACATTTAAAAAGATAAAATAGAACAGAAGATTGACAAAAATAACAAACTGATATAAAATAGTATCAGTTAATATCAGTTGAGAAAATAAGCAGAGAGGAAAGCAGATGGATGTAAAAACTTATGTGCAGATATTGCACGACAAGTCCTTTTTTGATTACAACAAAATGAAGCACAAGTACAGAAACGATTTTGCAGAGTTTCTCACAGTGCTGAAAGAGATTGAATACAAAAAACTGCCTGTGATGGACTTTAAAGGCAACCGGGCTGTTTACCTGAAAAACTATGTGGACCACAATGTGGAGACAGTCAAACTGATGACCTATGTCCAAAGTAGTGACATCTACAGCTTCAAGGCTGCAGAGGATGAAATCGCCGCCTCAAATGCAATCGAAAGCATAAATTTCAACAGGGAGAGCATCAGGAATATTCTCCGCGGTCTGGCTCCAAAGGATGATGCGGAAAATAGGATTCTGGGGCAGAAAAAAGGGCTGGAGTTTATTGCAGACAGAAGCAACGCAATCACAGAAGAAAACCTGCACAAGCTGTATATGATGATGGTGGGGGACTTTCTGCCGGAAGAAGACAACCTGCTGCCAGGCAGTTTTTACCGCCACGACAGTGTTTATGTGGTGGGCAGCAAGGTAGAGCACGCCGGTCTGGACCACAGGAAGCTGGCGGAATATATGAGCCGTTTTGTTGAGTTTATCAATGAAAAAGACGGTATTTCCGATTTTGAAAAAGGCTCTGTTATCCATTTTTATATGGTGCACCTCCACCCTTATTTTGACGGCAACGGCCGAATGGCACGAATGCTGCACCTGTGGTTTTTAATCCAGAAAGGCTATGGGGCAACTCTGTTTGTGCCTTTTTCCAGCCTGATAGAAAAGGACAGAAACGCCTATTACAAGGCCATTTCACAGGTGGAAAGCAATCAGAAAATCTCCGGTTGCCTGGACATTACACCGTTTATAAAGTATTTTTCTGATTATGTTTACAGCAAGATTCCTGAAAATCTGTCAGGAGCAAAGGTGTTTGACAGATATGACCAGGCGCTGAAAAGCGGTGTTGTCACCGAAAAAGAGGCACAGCTGTGGGCCTTTGTGCTGTCCCATTACGGCACAGGGGAATTCTCCACAAAACAGCTGGAAAAGGATTTCGGCAACGCCGCCTATGCCACCATCAGGGGCTTTGTGCTGAAATTTGAACAGTTGGAGCTGCTGACCGGTCAGAAATACGGTAACAGGGTTAAATACAGCGTGAAAGACAATACAGAACAGACTATTTGAATGAAAAAAGCCCAGTGCAATACCCAATGTCATTAAGATAAGAAAAATATGTCATTCTGAGGAACGAAGAGACGAAGAATCTTTGCTTTATAGAAATTCGAAGATTCTTCGCTACGCTCAGAATGACATTTTGCTTTCTTTTATTAAGTTGTAGATTTGAGATTTCCCTTAACTTAATGACATTGGTGCAGTACCGGGCTTTTTTGTGGGAAAAGGGGGAGGGTAAACTTTTCTTTTTTTCGGGACGTCAAGAATGCCGTCCCCTACGCGATAGTGCGAAATGTCATCCTGAGAGAGTGAAACGAGTCGAAGGATCTTCGCTCTGTAAGCAACTGCAAAGTAATGGTTTTGCTGCAGCTCTGGTGCAAAGATTCCTACCTTTTCAGGGCATACGTCAGCAGGATCGGAATAGCAGGGTGAAAGTTTTGTGATTGTGCCGCGGGCGAACAATGTTCGCCCCTACGGGGTTGAATGGTTTGTAAAACTTTGTAGGGGAGGCATTGTGGGTAATATTTTCTGTGTAGCAGAAAAACACAATACAAACTGGAAAAATATGGATAAAAAGTACAAACAGTATTTAAAATTATGCAAAAAGTCCCGTATGGTAAACCATACGGGTTCTTTGTTGTTTATAATAATTTTCAGTTCCAGCTGTCTGCCAGCAGGAAATCGCGGATATTCATATGCTTTATGCCGTTGCGGCCCATAGGGAATTCATCCATGGTCAGAACGTATTTAGGATAGTTGTCCTGAATGTTTTTGAATGCACCGAACTCCCTGTCTGCAGTTTCTTCGCTGGCCAGCAGGTATGCCACCTGGATATACAGCCTGTCGCTCTGCTTTTCGCAGACAAAATCCACCTCTTTTTCGCTGTTGCGGCCTACGGTTACAGAAAAACCGCGGCGCAGAAGTTCCATATACACGATGTTTTCCAGAATCAGGTTTATGTCTCGCATATTGCCGCCGTACACAGCCTGGCGGATGCCGTGGTCTGCCATATAGTATTTTTCATTGGTGGACAGAATCTGCTTGCCCTGCAGGTCCTCACGCTTTACCTGATAGAAAAGAAAAGCATCTACACAGTAGGAAATATAGTTCAGAACGGTTTCGTTTGAGACTGTTCTCTTTTCGTTTTTAAGGAATTTTGCAATTGAAGATGCAGAAAAAGTGTTGCCGATATTTGCCACCACATAGGCGATAATTCTTTCCAGCAGGTCCACATCCCTTACGTTGTGGCGCTTCACAATATCTTTCAGCACCACAGAACTGAACAGGTCTGTCAGGTACTGCCTGCAGGGTTCCGGTTCAAAATTAAGGTTGTACAGGTAAGGCATACCGCCGCCGGTCAGATAACTCTGAAAAGCCTGTGCTTTATTTGCCTCCGGGTTCTGCCGGGTGTAAACCTGCAGGTATTCACTGAAAGAAAATGGATAAATCACAAATTCCACATATCTGCCGCCCAGATAGGTGGTCAGTTCGGTGGACAGCAGCTTTGCATTTGAACCTGTGATGTAAATATCGCAGTCCAGGTCGATGCGCAGGGAGTTGATGCATTTTTCCCAGTCTTTGACTTCCTGGATTTCATCAAAGAAAAGATAAACCTTTCCGTTTACAGCCGCCGCTTTTTCCAGCACATCTGCATGGAGGGCAAGGGCGTTTTTCAGGTGCTCCAGCCCCAGTTTTTCAAAGTTGTAGGAAATCATCTGTTCCGGCTTTACACCGCGGGCAGACAGCTCCTCTTTTATCAGGTCCAGCATTACAGATTTGCCGCCGCGGCGGATGCCTGTCATTACCTTTACCAGTTCTTTGTTTATAAATGGGCGGATTTTTGCCATATATATTTCACGTTTTATCATAACAATCAGCTCCGTTTGATTATTTATATCTGTATTATATCAAAGTTATATCGAAAATTCAACGATATTTTGCTAATTTTATTCGATATAACCGTTAAAATCAAGAAATAGGTATATTTTTTACGATATAAATGACAGGGGGATAGTTTTATGGATGTGACGCGGGCGAAAATGTCCGCTCCTACGTGCTGAAGTTTATGGCCCCCTTGTGAAAGGGGGCTGTCAGCGCAGCTGACTGGGGGATTCCTTTTTCGGGCGGTCGGGGCGCGGGCCCCTACGCGATAGTACGGAATGTCATCATGAAGAAAGTGAAGGATCTTTGTCAGCGCAGCTGGCAATAATCACGGCAGAACTATTGCTCTGCGCAAAGTGGCAGAGCAAAGATTCCTCGACAGGCTCGGAATGACAGGATTGTTACTTGAGTGGAAATGCCGCGGGCGGTTAATATACCCTTTCAGGGCACGCGCACGCCCCTACGCGGCTCTTACCACACAAAAAACAGGCACCCGAAAGGGTGCCTGCAGTATGGCGACAAATAAAAACAACACAACAAAACAAAAAAGGTAAGCCGCCACGGTATTCAGTTTTATTTGTCAATCATATCATATCTGGCCATAATCAGCGCTATGATTTCCTTTGATTTGACTTTCATATTCACCTTGTCCAATGCGGTGCGGATAATATTTTCATCCACCATTTGCCGTCACGCAGTTTCCAGCATTTTTCAAAAGAACCGATGTTGGTCAGTTCCGGGGTGCGGCTGCGCTTGCTGCTGGCGGCACGGTTAAAGCTGTCTATAGTGCCGCGCAGTGCCAGATTGGAGAAATAATCGTTGTCAAACTTCACATCTTCATAGGTCAGCTCTGAACCCATAGGGCGTATCCAGTAATTGTCTGTAATGGTGGCCGCGTTTACGTGAACCACGGTGGATACATCGTCCTTTTCTGCCAGGCGCAAAGCCTTTTTCAGCAGTCGGCTGTTGGCGCGATGGGAGTCAATGGCTCTGGTTTCCAGCCACATATTAGCGCTGTGTATACGCTTTAAATACAGTGGCAGCAGCTTTTCATCCAGCACAGACAGACTGCCGTATTCCCATTTTGCAACAACGGTGTTTCCGCTTAAAATTTCGTAATCTCTGTAAGCCATATTGTCCCTCCCTGCAGTTTTTATATATATTTTAACATTTATATATTATAAAAGCAATTGATTTGTAAATGCTGGAATACAGATTCTGTTGACTTGCGAGACGTTATAAGGTATACATTAAATTGGGAACAGGACGGTTTAAACTGTCCTGTTCCTGATAAATATTATTTATTTTTATTAGAATATTTTAAATGTTTTTAGGAGGAAATATGTTAGCTTTTTACCTTAACCTTATTGACAATGAGGAAGACAAAAGTAAATTCCAGATGATTTATGACCTTTATCTGAACAGTATGCTGTATACCGCCACAGATATTCTGAAAGACCAGTACCTTGCTGAAGATGCGGTGCAGGAATCTTTTCTGCAGATTGCAAAGAATATTAAAAATGTTCGTACAGATAATGCCAGAGAAACCAAGGCTTATGCTATTACTATAACAAGAAACTGCTCTATGAGAATGGCGCAGAAAAATTCTAAATACATAGTGACTTCTGAAGAAAATGCAATAGAGGAGATAGTAGCAGACTCCACAGACTATGAATCAAAAGTGGTTTCCCTTGTTATGTATGAAGAAATAAAGAAAGAAAGCACTGGCAACTCTTGATGAAAAATATGTTACTTCACTTGTGCTGCAGGAACAGGGCTATAAAATAAGCGAAATTGCAGATTCGCTGAATATCTCCCAATCAGCTGTAAAAATGAGAATATCCCGTGCCAAAAGAATGATATTTGAACTGGTGGAGGCTAAAAATGAATAATGAAATAAAATTTGACAGCCTTTTGAGAATGGCAATAAGAGAAACATATATGGACCAGCTGGATGCAATTCCGCCGGAAGATGAACTGGAGAAAACTCTTGCTCCGTCACAGACATTTATACAGAAAATCAACAGAATTGTCCGGAAAGAAAACAGAAATGAAAAGCTGATTTATATGAGCAGGTCAATCAGCAAGGTTGCGGTAGTGATTATGATGTTTGTATCATTATCTTTTGCATCACTTATGACTGCGGAGGCGGTGCGAGAAAGCGTGGCAACCACAATTCTGGAATGGCACGATAAATTTACAAGAATTTTTATTGAAACTGATGCTCAACCTGAAAAACTGCCGGAAATAAGGTTTAATTATATACCGGAGGGGTTTGAATTGGTGGAAGATGGATCATATTCAGAATATGAGTATATATTAAGAACTTATATGAGTAATGATCAGAAGTTTTGCCAAATTATGATTAGTGCATCTAATGAAATGAATATATATGAGGCAGATAATGAACATTCATCGATTTATTCCATAAAAATTGAAAATGTGAACGCAATTTGGATTTCAAGTGAACATGAAAATCAATTATATGTTTGCGATAAGTATTTCTACAGATTAAGTGGTAATATGCCTCTTGAGAAAATTATAAAAATTTATAAAAATATAGAAATTTTGTGACTTTTTTCTGATTTATGTATATATAGTGTACAGGCATTATAAATACATGAGGTGAAAAAATGAAAAAGAAACTTATTGCTTTATTGGCTGCAATTATTATTGTAGTTCCTATTTTCACAATAACTGCAAGCCGGGCTACACCGCGATGGACGTTATTTAACTCAGCTTCAGCAGTATGTTCTCGTACTAGTGATACATATTTAGTAAGTGTAACTGCATTACAGGATGTAAATAAAATGGATATTGACGTGGTTCTTTATGAAAAAGGCCTTTTTAGCAGTTATACAGAAGTTTCCAGTATAAATAAAACCGTATATAGTCATTTCCATTCCGCACAAGGTTCGTACGCTTATTCTTCACTTAAAGACTATAAAATTGAAATGACTGTAACTGCATACACTCAATCCGGTCAGAGTGAAACTATTACTGTGTCAAACGAATACACCTGACCTATTATTTATCCACCCACCAACCATTTAACCAAACTTAATGCCTGTAAAGAGAATAAGACCAATTAATACTGATTGGTCTTTTTTCTTTTTTCTCAGGGGGTTTCCATATATTTCCTGAGGTACACCTCATGTTGCATTGACGGCAAAAAATGTAGAATTTTATCAATATTTGTCGACAAATTTTTTAAAACTATGTAACTATGGAAGTACCCAATATGCGAAAACAATGCGAACAGATTTTAAAAAATTTATTTCACGAAACTCTTATATACACACGCTATCAGCTTAAACTTACACAGGATGATATGGCGGAAATACTTATGATGGATGTGCGCTCATACGTAGAACTGGACCATGGCTGCTCCGGATGCAGTGCTTTGACCCTATGTCTTTTTCTTGTATTCGTCTGTGAAAACCCTTCTGAATTTCTTAATAAGTTCAAAATATCTGTAGAAAGGCGGAAACAAAATGCAGCTTAAAGCAGATTTTTCATCAATTTATACAGTGTTGTTACCTATAAAACCAATAGGAAATTACAAAGGTTTTCAGCAACTTGTATCCATAATTGAAAAGATTTTAGAGCAGGAAAAGCTGCAATATAATCTTTCGCGAGATATATATCCATATGTGGCCAAGATATATAATTGTAAAGATAACTCTATAGAAAGAAATATCAGAACGCTATTATTGAATATGGATATCGATTCCCTGAAAAACCTGACAGGACAGAATATACAAAATGAAATTACTGTCAGCCAACTTATTGATATTTTGGCGACATATATTTTATTTAAATATGTATAATAAATTATGATATTCAATGCCAAGATGCAGATTCCGATATATAAGGGTGGTGTTTTTGGTTTGGTTGATTTGTGCTTTGCATATGGCAATATATACAAAAACAATCAACAGCAATTTTAAATTTAGCCAAAAAGGAAAATCGTAATATTTTACAAAAACAATTGAAAAACTTGTTGACAATGACGAAATGTTATGACAAGATATCAAACGTTGCCGAGAGACACGGCAAACAGGAAGAAGCCGAGAGGCAGAAACCACCGCTTGATGAAAGTGGAGATAGATAAAGTGCTCTGACCGAAAGGTTGGGGCTTTTTTGTTTTTATAATAAATAAACGAATAGTTTAATCCGAACTGAAAAAGTACCAAATTAAATTAATAGCACTTCCCTACTTGCAAATATGAATAAGTATATAAAGCAAATAGAATGAAAGTTCATTTTAATATGCTATATAATAAAAGTGTAATTACAAAACAAAGCTTTTGTAACTACAGAAAATCTGATATATTATAATTAAAGATGTTTTTGGAGGGAATGTATATGGAAAGAAAACATAATCGTTTTGTAGTGTTCCTGGATATTGATGGTGTGCTTAACTCAAGCAATACCGGAGAAAGCAGGCCAGATGGTATGGCTGGTATCGATTATACACGAGTTGCTATTTTAAAAAAGGCAATTTTCAAGAATGGTGGTGGAGATATAGTCTTAACATCAGATTGGAAAAACATGAAACCTACAGATGAAAATTACATATATCTTGTTTCTAAACTTGCTGACTATAAGCTTGAAATCAGCGGTAAGATAGATGGCGTAAATAGCGAGCGTGGCGCCTGCGTAAAAAAATACTTGGCTGAACATCCTGAAATAAAAGAATATGTAATCCTCGATGACAATAAATATGATTTTGAGAGATATACCGAGTTGAAAGAGCGATTGCTGTACACAGGTGATGACGTTAACAGCATTGGAATTGGAAAAGGAATAGAAAATGCACATTTTGTGAGCCGTACACCAGCAATCGATGCAATACTCTTTATGGATTGCATAAAAGAATCTCTCTAATAAAATAATAGGTAATTAAGGAGCCTGAAAAGGCTCCTTTTCTTTATATGTATTAAGACTGAAAGTTCATTTTAGACGGAAGTATAATAAAGATAGAAAATAAAACTATCCCAAAGGAGATTTGATTATGAGCATTAAATTAGTTGAAACAAGCCTGAACCTGAGAATTGAACGCAACAAAACAAATATGGATTACACTCTTTCTGCAGATGTGGCCAGGAAACAGCTGGAATACGCAGCTGATATCTATGCAAATGTGGAATTTATGGAATGTAATAACGCGGAATATCTGAATCTGTTTAAAGAAAACGGATATTCCCTGTATAAAGCTGTTGATGATAACCACCGCGGTATTCTCTGTGCAGTGAAATCTGATTACGAAGCAAAGGTTATTGCCACAATGGATAATCTGCATTTTATGCACCTTGAGCTAAAAAAAGGCGGACGAAAAATTGACCTAATTGTTCTGCGAATACTTGTGTCAGGCGGTGGAGATGAGGATTTCAAGAGTAGGGCAGAGCAGTGGCAGAAATTTGTAGAATATATTGGTAGCCTCGAAGATAAATCAAATGTTATTGTGACAGGCGATTTCAACAACGGTGTGATAAGTGACAGCTATGATTCCACCAGTCCACGCAGATTTTATAACTATCAGATGATAGTAAAGGATTTGAAAGAAGCCGGTGTTGTATTGCACGAAATGGCTGGCTGCAGCTTTAAAAATGATATGAAGATAGACCATATTGCAGCAGGGCAGAATATCAAGGTCTTAAAGGCAGAGTATGTAACCGCATTTGATGATGAAGCAGCAATCGGCATTCCGGACCATAATCTGATTATAGCGGAGTTTGAAACTATAAATATGAAAAGGGGATAAAATGAGGGATTATAAGATAATAGCAGTGGATTTTGACGGAACATTATGCTTCTCCCAGTGGCCAGGACTGGGAGAACCTAATCTTCCACTAATAGAAAAACTTAAAAGCTATAGAAGTAATGGAGACAAGCTGATTCTGTGGACCTGCAGGCAAGGAGAATGTCTTGAGACTGCAGTACAGTGGTGTACAGAAAATGGATTGTCTTTTGATGCCGTAAATGATAATCTGCAGGAAATAAAGGACTTGTTTGGTGAAAATTCAAGAAAAGTCACTGCAGATTTCTACATTGATGACAAGGGAATATTGCCCCAGTTGATTGAAAATGTAGTGTGATAAAGGGTATAATTATACTAGGATGAAGGTTCATTTAACTTATTGCTATGATATAAGTATAAAGAACTGATTTTGAGGTGAATGTTATGGCTAAAAAACCAAAAATAGTGGAGCATAAAAAACAAAACCGCATAAAAACAAACGGGGAACAGTGGGGAGCAAGGAGATATGTCAGCTATTCTCCATATACAAGTACATTTTATTTGCAGGAGTATCTTAAAAAGAACACGGATGTTAATCACAAAATCGATTTGGAGGCTTTAATAGGCAAAAAAGATGGATTGCTTGTTGATGAAAGCGTAGAGGCTTTTGGCAGGGAAGATGCAATAAAAAATAAGCTTACAGAACTTACCAGAGCCACATACAATATTGATGAAGTAATACATAATGTACGTGCAAAGAGAGAAAACAGCGACAACCTTATAGATAAGGCAAGAGTGATTTTCGACGATACCCCTTTATGTGTTGGTATAGCAAAAGATGATGAAGAAAGGATTGATGACAGTACTGCAGGAAGAAAATATCCAAAGGATACAAGATTTACAAATATATATTATAATCATGTTTACAGTTATGATGAGCTTGATGACATAATAGAAAGTATCCAGCAAAACAAATCGCTGACAGAGAATGAATCAAGTGTTCTTATAGACAAACTGATAAAAGAATTGGCTTCTGATTTCTACCCAAATCCAAAGGAAATAAACATCAGAAAATTTTATGAGCCGAAATCCAAAAACAAAGATTATACCAGTGAAAATATAAAAACAATTGACAGGGCAATTAAGGAAAAGAAAAAAATAATCTTCAATTTCTATGTGTACAATATAGATAAAAAACTTGAACTGGCTAATGAAGATGTAATACTTCATCCTTATTATCTTGTAGCCAACAATAATCGTATATATCTGATAGCAAAAGCTGATTGGAGCCCGGATGCGACAATATGGCGTGTTGAGCTGATGCGCGATGTGGAAATGCTGGAAGATAAAGCTGCTGAAAAGAATACTGTATCTGACGTACCGGAAGAATGGGATGAAGCATGGCAGTATAAGCATCTCAATATGACTTTTGGGAAACCGGTTAAAGCCTGGATTAGAGTAAAAGAATATAGCTACGATGAGAAAGGTAATAAGAAGAAATTAAGCAGCACATTTCTTGTGGACACATTCGGAGAGAATTTTAAAATCGTACCGTTACCTGACGGACATAAATATAAAATGGAAGATTATGTGGTTATCGAGGTTATCTGCGCTGCCTATGCGCTGAAAAACTGGGCACTCCAGTATGCCGACCGCGTGGAAGTGCTGCCACCAGTGAACAAGGGTGACTATGATGTGAGGGGGGATGTTATAAAGAGTTTGAAGGCTTTGAATGAGAAGTATGGAATTAAATGATTTAGTTAATAAATATTTGAAGGGCAATAGAGCAGAGGTAAAAAATGGGTAGAAAACCAACAAATATATTAAGTAACTGGTGGCGAAAAAATAACAGCTATGATTGTGTAGAAAAGAACTTGGATGCTTTAATACAAAAAAGTAATAAATTATTGGATATGTTTAAACAAATAGAAAATGTAGAATTAAATGTTGAAAAGAAATATTTAATATGTGATGAGAAGCATTTTAATTATCCTAGATACGGATACGAATTTGACCCTGATTCATCGCCAGTAGCGTGGAAATATTATGATATTGTGTACAATGGGTTTATCAAAATATGCCCTGATGCAATTATGCAAAGGAGTTGTTCAAAAGGGTATAGTCGTCTTATAGGTGTTTTTGATTTTAGCAAATCATATTTACAACAAATAAATAATGTCAATTTGCAGAATGGGATAATTAAAATTGGTGGAGACTGTGTATTCAATTTTAATAGTACCCAATCTAAAAAGTATGAGAATATAATAAATGATGACCAAAAGCTTAATTCTAACCAAAAGCAAGTAATGTTAAATAAATTGAAATTATGTAGCTATATGCATCATTCACCATATAACTTTTCTTTGATGCCAACAACGGGAGGACTAAACCTTTTTAAAAAATCAAAGTGTGCAGAAAGAGCAGATAAATTTTCATATAAAATTAGTGATTATTATGAAACCAAAAGCGAAGAACATATAATATTTAGTTATGTTGCCGGAAAAAAGGAATTAAATAAGGCATGCTTGAAAATTTTTTTAGATAAAGAAACCTATTTAAAAAAGATATTTATCTTTGACGATAAATCCTATATGAATCGATTAATTAACAATGCTCAAAACGACATTGATGAAGGTGAACGTGTGAATGAATATATGGATATAGCGATTGAATATTGGAAGAGCAGGTTAGATATTTTTAAACATAATAAAGAAGGAGAACTATTATGATTTACGCAATGAGTGACCTGCATGGTGGGTATGACCGCTTTATGAAAATGCTGCAGCTGATTGATTTTGGTCCGGATGACCTGCTGTATATAATTGGCGATATCTGTGACCGACAGGAAGGCGGTGTTAAAATTCTGAAAGAAATGATGAAACGCCCCAATATAATCGGCATTGCAGGCAATCATGAGTATATGATGCTGAAATGTCTGCAGTTCCTTACACAGGAAATCACCGAAGACAGCCTGAAGGATATTGACGAAGACACTATGCAGGGGTTGGTTGAATGGATGAATGTGGGCGGTGAGGTTACAATTTCAGAGTTTTACAGGCTCTCCGATGAAGAAAAGCAGGATATTATAGATTACATATCTGATTTTGATATTTATGAAGAAGTAGAGGCAGGCGGAAACACCTTTGTTCTTGTTCACGCAGGGCTTATGAATTTTGAAGAGGACAGACCTCTTGATGACTACGATATCAGCGAAGTGATTTTCTATCGTATTGATCCAAACAAAACCTATTATAAAGATAAATATCTTGTGACAGGGCACACACCCACCTGGCTTATCCGTGCCATAGAACAGGGCGAAACGTTGGGCACATTTACAACAACACCGGAAAACGGAGTGATATACAGAAAGGGCAATAATATTGCAATAGACTGCGGTTGCGGCTATGGCGGGCAGCTGGGGTGCATCTGTCTGGATACGCTGGAAGAATTTTATGTATAATATGCAAAAGGCATCTGAATCTGAAAATTTAGATGCTTTTTGATTTTAGATGAAAGTTCATTTATGACGAATGTATAATAGTAATCAGAAAGAGATAAAGGAGAAAAGTTATGGTTATTTTAACAGGCGATATGCACGGTTTGACAGGCAGAATTTACGAATTTTGCGCAGAGTACGAAACAACAACAGACGATATTATGATTGTTCTAGGTGATGCAGGCATAAATTATTCCGGTGGCTCGGAAGATGAAAGAAAAAAGCGAACACTGGCGGTGATGGATATTACTCTGCTCTGCGTGCATGGCAACCATGAGCAAAGGCCAGAAAATATCAGTAGCTATATTGAAAAAGAGTGGCACGGCGGCATAGTGATGTATGAGGAAGAATTCCCGAATATTCTTTTTGCCAGAGACGGCGAAATTTATGACTTTGATGGTAAAAAGGCGATAGTTATCGGTGGCGCATACAGCGTAGACAAATATTACCGAATCGCTACAGGTCAGAAATGGTTTGCCGATGAACAGCCAGACGAATACACCAAAGCATATGTGGAACACCAGCTTGACAAGGCTGGATGGAAAGTGGACTATGTGCTTTCCCACACAGTTCCGTTTTCATATATGCCCAGAGATGCATTTCTCCCCACAATTGACCAGAGCACAGTGGATAATTCCACAGAGCTGTGGCTGGATGAAATTGAGCAGAAACTTGATTATGAAAAGTGGTATGCAGGCCACTACCACGTGACCTGGAGCATGGATAACATTCAGATTCTGTATGAAGATTATGAGGAAATGGATTTGGAATATTAAGAGGGGAAAAGAAGATGATGGAATATGGAATATAAAGAGGTCATCAGTAAAGAAGATTTTGAAGACATAGTGGTGTTTTCAGTATCAGAACCGGGTGCAATGGGACCTAATGATATGACTTTCTATAAAAAGACGGGAGAAAGTTTTTCTGTTGACTATAAAAATGAAAAAACATCATACTCCAAAATTAAGGAGTTTTTTCCTGTTCTTGCAGATTGTCGTTGGAATGGAGCAACTAAAGCAGAACGATATAATGTGCAAGAAACTGTAATTGGCAATTCATCAAAAGTTCTTGAAACTCAAGTAGCAAGTGGTTGGAGGCATATTTATCTGGGATATGGTAATCATATCGCGGTTAAAATTGAACTTTATATGGCTGTACGAGAAATATTTGAACAGTATGACTATTGTGAAGTGACATTTGGATGGCCGGAAATATTAAAAAAGACTGATTTTAAAGATAAAATTCCTGATTTAGAATGAACAGAAAAAATCTGATGCTGTTTTAGCTGTAAAACTTGCAGAGCTGTAGCATCAGGAATATGTTCGTTAAGTTAAATAGGCAGCGATGATGACTGTGTTTGAGGAATATAGCGGAATTAAAATGACATGGATTGAACTGAAACAGTTTTGTCTAAGACAGGCAGGGCTTATATAACGGAGAGTTTTATATGGAAAAAACAATGAAATTTAGAGAGTTAAAACCTTATATATCAAGGGTTGACCGCCTGAGTATTTGCGTTCTGGATGAAAATCTCGGTTATGAGAATTATAAATGTCTTCAGGATGTACCGGACAAATATGATGAAATGTATGTAGTGGGATTTGGGAGAATTGAGTCAGAATTTACAGAAGCTGCTGTACTTCCCCATGAGAAAGAGAATTGCGCCATTGGCAGGGGACTGTATATGGTGGATTGTATTGAAATAATGCTTTCGGAAATCCCGGTAAAAGATACCCCAGATATATGTGGAGCAGATACCACAAACCCGGCGAATATGGAAAAGAGGCAAAAGGGATTATTGCGGAAGTAATGAATTATAAAGAAGAGTTGGATGAGATGATTTCTGACAATTTATTGGATATACATTAAGAACAAGGAGAAAATATGCTGGAATTTATTAAATCAAAAGATTACAGAAAGTTTATTGAAAACAACAATATAGTTATCAATGACTGGGATATGGCCACTATAATTATCAACAACAGCAGTGTTACATATCAGAATAAAAAGGAAAAGCTTTCAGAGATTGCAGAAAGAACTGACGACAAAGAACTTGAAGCACAAATTTTAAACCACATTGATGTATGTGAAGCTGTTATGGCAAATATAAAAAGAGCGGACAGCAATGCGTTTTATGAGCTTTGTACCAAATCAAACAGAACTTATGAAAAAGAGGGGACTTATCTTTCCTTTGAAAATGCCTATGCAGCAGGCGTAGCTGAAAATGTTCCGTTCCATATTGAAAAATGCAGGTTTACAGACTGCGCTGAAAATTGTGTTGACAGATACCTTGGTATGGCATTTTACACAGCTGCAGGGGATTTGCTGGACTGCCTTGGCGACAGCAGCCCTGTAAAAAAGGTGCCTGATGGGCGAAAGAATATTGAAGACAGATATGTTGACCTGCCGTATATGTTCAGATACGGTGATGTTGTTAGAATAGCAGGTTCTGATGCAATAGGTATAGTAAGCGCGTTTAAAAATGATGAAGAAGAACAGGCGTACAGAAATAAAGCCAAAAACTGGGATTACTCTGACTTCCAAATTTATGTTGATGTGATTTTTGAAGGTGACAAACATTGTACAGACTTTCACCACGTATACGCGGCGCCTATAGAACTGGAATATTTCGCATTTGATGAAAATGACAAAAGGAAAGGGTATATGGATTACCTTGTGCAGCATAAGAAAATGACATCTTTATGGGGTGGAGGCAGGCGCAAAACAGAGAGAATACCATATATTCTTGACCAGATAAAAGAAATTTGGGAAAAAACCCGGATATGCGTTTGGGACAGCTTATGGCCTACTGCGGTGGCAATGCGCTGTTTGCCCTTGAAGATGAGGACCTGCTTGACCGTATTATTGACTTTCTGAAAACATAAAAGAATTCAGTTTTCTGAAGAACCGACAAGGAGGTATATGATGATATATTTTACAAGTGACTTGCATCTGGGACACAGGGCAGTAATTGATTTCCAGAACAGACCGTTTATTGATGTGGAAGAAATGAATGAAACCCTTATTAAAAATATCAATTCAAGGGTAACGCGGGAAGATACGCTGTATATCCTTGGAGACTTAACTCACAGATGCAGAGTGGATGAAGCAAACAAGCTTATTTCCAGAATCAACGGCAAGAAGTATCTTATAAAAGGCAATCACGACAAACAGTATGATGAAAGCCTGTTTGAAGGAATATATGATTTTCTGCAGGTTCATTTCAATGGTGTACATATTTCTCTTATGCATTATCCGATGATGCATTGGCCAAGGTCACATTACGGCAGTCTGCACCTTCACGGACATATGCATAATGGTTCTGAGTATAATTTGGAGCAGAGGGAGAACGGCATATACAGATATGACGTAGGTGTGGATGCAAATAACTATATGCCGGTTTCTTTCGAAGAAATTATCAAATTTTTTCTTGAAATGGAGAAGGATGAGCAAAAGCAGTAAATGCGAGGAAGCTTATATACTTGAAAAAATCTAAACTTTATGTTATTATAATCGTGATTATACAAATCACGATTTGATAATTATGATTATAAGAAGGTGTATATATGTTTATAGGCAGAAAAGAAGAAATGGCTTTTTTGGAAGAAAAATATAATAGTGAAACAGGACAGTTTATAGTTTTATACGGCAGGCGCCGTGTGGGAAAAACAGAGTTATTGAAAGAGTTTTGCAAAGGTAAAACCAATGTGTTTTTTACCTGTACAGAAGTCCCTGATGAGAAACAGATAAATTCTATAAGTTCACGTATATTGGCCACAGGTGTTCCGGCTGCTAGATATATATCATCTTTTCCCGACTGGGAGCAGGTGTTCAGCAACATTAAAGAAATACCGGGAGACGGAAAAAAGATACTCGTAATTGATGAATTCCCATATGCAGTGAAAGCAAATGATTCCATTCCGTCTATACTACAGAAAGTCTGGGATGAAACTCTGAAAGACAGCAATGTAATGATTATCATAAGTGGCAGCTCAATGTCTTTCATGGAAGATGAAATTCTTGCAGAGCATAAACCATTGTATGGCAGAGCAACAGGAATTATAAAAATGCTACCATTGAATTTTTATGAGGCAATTCAGTTTTTTCCAGGTTTTTCTGATGAAGACAAGATAATAGCGTATTCTATCCTTGGTGGTATTCCACATTATCTGAAGCAGTTCGATGATAATTTGACATTGGAAGAAAACATCAAAAAGAATATTCTGACAAGAGGATGCATTTTATACAGTGAAGTTGAGTTTCTTTTAAAACAGGAATTAAGAGAAGTAAATGTATACAATGTAATAATAGAAGCCATTGCACTTGGTAACACAAAGCTAAATGATATTCATCAGAAAACACAAATTGACAAGAATAAGCTTTCCGTATATATAAAAAAACTGATAGAATTGGGAATTGTTGGTCGTGAATTTTCGACAGATGAAAAAGAGAAAGAACAGGCAAACGTACAGAGAGGACTGTACTCCCTTACGGATAACTTTTTTAAATTCTGGTATGCATTTGTTTTTTCGAATGTTTCAGAACTTGAAGCCGGAGATGCAGATGGTATCTGGGAATATGTCGTAAAAGGCGATCTTAACAATTTTACGTCTCGTGGATTTGAAAAAGTGTGCATTGAATATCTTAGAAAGAGAAACAAGGAAAGCACATTGCCTTTCCATTTTACAAAAATCGGCAGATGGTGGAATAAAAATGACGAAATTGATATTATGGCACTGAGCCATAATAGAAAAGAAATTCTCCTCGGTGAATGTAAATACAAAAACTCACCACTGGACAGTCATGATATTCAGCGTACATTAAAAAAATATTCTTCCACTTCAGATGTAAAAGTGCATCATTGGTTCTTTTCAAAAAGTGGATATAACGAAGAGGCACAAAAACTTGCAGCTTCTGAAAATTTGACTTTGATAGAATTGGAAGATATTTTTAAATAAGCTTTATAACTGTTATAAAATTATTATCATAGACAACATATGAGCTAAAAACCGACAGCAGCTACTTGTGAGAAAGTAGCTGCTGATTTTGTTTACAATATGCATTGATAGAAAAAGGGGGAAAGATGTAAAATATAGTTAAGAAGTCAAATACTACAGGAGAAAATGAAAATGACTACATTTATAGAAAATCAAACAGAAATATTTGAAAATGAACTGGTTTATACTACCGAAAAAGAACAATATGATAATTCAAGGGTTTATACGGTAGATATTGTATCAAAAGTAGCTTACCTGGCAGGTGTTCCGGATGCAGTATATGAAGCACATCCCTTCAAAATGGATGTCTTTGAGGAACTTAATAATTTAAAATATGCAAAAATAGTCAGAATATTAAATACTATAAGAACAACTATTATAAGAAATTACGATAAAGTTGATAGCCGAATGAGATATGATATGAAGAATCTCAATTCGATGGAAGATTTATTTAGTAAAGACGATATCAGATATCTTGAAAAGAACGAAGTTCCGTTGTGTGTATTGAGTGTAAGTGTCTAAATAATCGGATATGCTATCTATTCTAGAAGATGCCAGGCATAATATGTCCTGGTATCATATTTATATTGGTATGATAATTATTATTTGGGGGTTCGTAATTGTTTACATTAAACGAATTGAGGCCCAAAATACGCACAAGTTGTGACTTTTCTCCGGAAAATTCATCTGATTAAAAATAAATCATTACCAATACTAACATAAATATTGCAAACTAACATTATTTATGTTAGTATTATTGTATGAATGTTAGGATGTGATTAGATGAATGAAATTATAAAGAAATATTTTGATATAGAGTCAGAAATAATTAAATTGGAGAAACCTGGTAATCTGCCGGTTTATTTAACAAATAAAAGAAATTTTTACGAAGTAACAGTATTTGATTTTTCATTTATCGCGATAGAGCTGCCTGTAAACGACGAAACGAATATATCTGCTTTAAAAAAGCAGTTTAACAAGTATTATGAAATTTATTCAAAACCTATAGCATTTATTATTAATAATATTTCAGCAGACCAAAGAAATGCTCTTATGCGCGCATCAATCCCTTTTATTGCGCCACCAAGGCAGTTGTTTTTGCCTTTCTTGGGTGTTGTTCTAAATAATAGGTTTGAACCAAAGCCTAAAAAAGAAGAATATATGATGCCTGCAACACAAAGCTTATTTTTATATTTGTTATATCACGATTTGTCTGAAGGTATTTCTAAAAAGGAAGCAGCTAAAGTCTTGAACTGCAGCGCAATGTCAATTTCAAGAGCATCTGAACAGTTAATTAATATGGGACTTATCTATGAAGAAAAAATAGGTACTACCAAAAAGATGTATCTGGCTGGAGCAAAAAAAGATTTATATGTAAAAGCAAAAAAATATCTCATAAACCCTGTTCAGTATGAATTATATATTTCACTTGAGCAGTTGCCTGAAGAAGCTATTAAGGCAGAGGAAAGTGCATTAGCTGAACATACAATGATTAATGAACCTCCTTTTCCGACATATGCTATATTCAAAAGCTCTCCAAATGTAAAAAACTTGGATGAGTTATCTGTGCGTTGGAGTGAAAAACATGATATAGCAAAAATTCAAATGTGGAAATATGATCCATGTTTGTTTGCGGAAAATAACTGTGTAGATGCAGTATCTCTTATATGCTCTATGAAAGATTTTGATGATGAACGTATTGAAATGGTGATTGAAGAATTGGAGGATAATCTTAAATGGTAAAGGGAATGCAGAAATTTATAGAAAAGTTTAAAGATTTCCCAAAATCATATACCGTAATTGGTGGAGCTGCATGTGATATCTTGATGTCAAAGGCAGACTTGGATTTTCGAGCAACAAAGGATATAGATATGATTCTTGTTCTGGAAGATGACCATCCAGAATTTGCAAAAGTATTTTGGGAGTTCATCAAAGAAGGTGGATATAAATGTGGCTGGAAAAATAATGATGAAGCTCACTTTTACCGTTTTACAGAACCTAATACAGGATATCCTGTTCAAATAGAACTGTTTTCAAGAAACCCAGGATATGTACTGGATGTTCCAGGTGGAGTTATACCTATACATATAGATGATGATACTTCCAGCCTGTCTGCTATTCTTCTTAATGATGATTTTTATAGATTTATGTTAGAAGGTAGAGAAACGATAGACGGAGTTACAGTTCTGTCTGCGGAATATATTATTCCGTTTAAAATGTTTGCCTGGCTTGACTTGAACAAAACAAAAGAAGAAGGTAAACATGTAAACGATAAAGATTTGAGAAAGCACAAAAATGATGTTTTTAGATTGATTCAGATTGTGACTCCTGAAAAGGACATAAACATATATGGCGCAGTTGAAGAAACTATAAGAGAGTTTATAGAAAAAATGAGCACTGAAAATATAGATCTAAATAATCTTAAGATAGATATGACAAAAGAAGAAGCGATATATATATTAAATGAATTATATTTATAATAAAGAGCACCACGTCTTTTACGTACAGGTATAAGGATGTGGTGATTTTGTTATTTTTACATTACACGAATAAAAGAAGTGCCTGTGTGCAAATTAAACAAATATATTACAAAAACAATGCAAGTTCTTGACAAAACGTAAAATTGTGATAATTTACAAAAAATAATTGAAATAGTTGTTGACAATAACGAAAGTGTGTGATATTATAATCAAGCTGTCACGAAGAGGACAGGCAGGAAGAAAGCCGAAAGGCAGAAAACCTGAAGCTGAGTAACCGAACCTGAAGCGATGAGCAAAGGGGAACGGCCAAAACCCGAAAGGGACGGTCGGGGCGCTGAAGTAGCACTGTGGGGCGAGACAGCGTGGGAGAAAGGAACTGCAGAAAGCTGAGTACCGCAATCGGAAGGAAGGCATGGAAACAGGCCGGACGGAAGAGGAAAAGTAAGGAAACCGAAAGGTTGAGATACAGCACCGTAGGAACCGCCGACAGGGGAAAACGGGAAGAAGGGAAAAGAAAGACGGAAAGCTGAGTAGTCAGAACCAAACCGAAGCGGACGAAAGAAAGCGACGGAAAGGGGAAAGCCCGAAAGCGAAAGCATAAGGGAAGCACCGGGAAAGCAGCTGTGGGAGCGAAACCGGGAAGGACGAAAGGAAACTGACAGAGAGCCGAGTACAAGGAACCGGGACAGAAGGAATGGGAACCCAGGCCGGAACGAACGGGGACAGCAAGGAAGCCGA